>JACQYP010000069.1 GCA_016208205.1 Candidatus Desantisiibacteriota bacterium
ATAATAATTGGATGTCTCCTGAGGATGGCTATAAGAAAGCCGGGGAGATATTCAACGGCTCAATGAAGGGCAGAACCATGTATGCTATCCCGTTTTCCATGGGACCGGTTGGCTCTCCATTCAGCAAGATTGGGGTGCAACTGACAGATAGCCGGTATGTTGTCTTGAATATGCGCATTATGACCCGCATGGGCAAAACAGTTACTGCTGAATTGGATAAAGGGACAGATTTTACCAGATGCCTTCATTCTACAGCTGATTTGAATGTTGACCGTCGGCTTATCCTCCATTTTCCGCAGGATAATACCATCTGGAGTGTTGGCTCAGGGTATGGCGGCAATGCTCTTTTGGGCAAAAAGTGTTTATCACTTCGGCTTGCCAGTTACCTTGCCAAAAACGAGGGATGGATGGCAGAGCATATGCTTATTATGGGGGTAGAGAGACCCAATGGGTTTGTAGATTATATTGCTGCTGCATTTCCCAGTGCCTGCGGCAAGACCAATCTGGCCATGCTTATCCCGCCAAAGGGATTGAGACGAAAGGGGTATCGTATCTGGACAGTGGGGGATGATATTGCCTGGATGCGTGTTGATAGCGATGGGGCATTGTGGGCCGTCAACCCTGAGAATGGATACTTTGGTGTGGCACCTGGAACCAATGCTAAAACCAATCCCAATGCAGTTGCTACAATTAAAAGGGGTACCATCTATACCAATGTTGTTCTTAAACCAAATAAAACCGTCTGGTGGGAAGGAGGGGACGGACCTATTCCAAACAGGGGTATTGATTGGCAGGGAAAACCATGGAAACCGGGTATGCTTGATACAGAAGGAAATTATATCAATGGTGCTCATCCTAATAGCCGATTTACAGCCCCAGTTACAAATTGTCCATCCATTTCTCATCGTATAGATCAGCATCATGGGGTGCCTATTTCAGCAATTATCTTTGGCGGCCGGCGGGCACATCTTGCCCCGCTTGTGTATGAATCCTTTAACTGGCAGCATGGGGTTTTTGTAGGAGCAACCATGGCCTCTGAAATGACTGCTGCTCAGTATGGGGCAATGGGTAAGGTAAGACGCGACCCAATGGCTATGCTGCCCTTCTGTGGATATAATATGGCTGATTATTTTGCACACTGGCTTAAGATGGGTAAGGTGATGACAAAACCACCATTGATATTTAATGTAAATTGGTTTAGAACAGATGAGAATAATAGCTTTCTCTGGCCAGGTTTTGGAGAAAACCTTCGGGTTCTGGAGTGGATTATTGACCGTTGTTATGATAAGGCTGATGCTGTTAAAACACCCATAGGATTTGTTCCTACAACAGGAAGCATTGATATGACCGGACTTAATATTGAGGATAAGGCTATGAAGCAGTTATTGGATGTTAATCCCAATGATTGGCTGAATGAACTAAAGGGCATATCGGAATTCTTTGGTCAATTTGGGGATAGATTGCCTAAGGAGATATGGGATGAATATGCGGCACTTGAAGGGCGGCTTTTGTAGACGAAGCGTCTTGCTTCGTATTCTCAAAACAAGCCGAGACGGCTCGGCTACTAAGGCAATGATCATGATAGCTATATACTGCGGAATAATTGGATGCAGCACTAAAGGTGCTGATACAGAACGGACACTTAAGAATGTGTCTTCAGCAACCCTGAAGGGATTCCATCTTGTAGAAACAGTAAACGGAAAACCGCAATGGGAGTTGTCTGGTAAAAATGCAGAGACAAAGCAGGATATAATCAATATCCACAACATTAACTGTACCTTTTTTCATTCTCAAACAGGGGAAGCCACGATTAAGGTAAATTCCACTAATGGCAGGCTTGAAACAAATACCCGTGGAATTGAGCTTGTTGGCAAGGTTATAGCCGAGGATTCAAGCAAGAACATTTTTTATTCCTCAAGGCTTATCTGGGATGCAGGGCGTTCAGTATTAAATAGCCCTGAGGGGATAACCATTCAGATGAAGGGTGCTGTGTTTAAGGCAGATACCCTGAGCATTAACCCTGATACACAGGTGATTGAGGCAAAAGGGGTAAGGATAAGTATTGGGGGACAACCGTTCAATCCTCCCTTTGACAACGAGGTGCAACGATGAAAAAAAGACTATGGATTGGACTTATCCTGCTCTGTCTCCTGCCGGCTGAATATAGCTATGCTGTAGAGGGTAATGAATTAACCATCACAGCTGATAAGGCTGTCTGGGATAGGAAACAAGGGGTAACTGTCTTATCCGGCAAGGTTGTTGTAGCTAAGGGAAAGTCGTCATTTACAGCAGACATGGTGGAAATAAGCGGTCAGATGGAAAAAATAAAAGCACTAAAGGGTACCGGGAATATTCACTTTAGTGATCTGGAAAGAAACATCACCATGACCGCAGATAGGATTGAATTGTCTGATTGGGAAAAACAAATAACCGCCTCCGGGAAGGTGAAAATAACTCGTGGAGAAACAATAGCCGATGCAGATACAATTGTCTATTATCAAAGCCAACAAAGGGTTGTGCTTACAGGTGGGGCAACCGTAAGCCAGCCAGGTGGCAATATCTCTGGTAAAAAGATAGTATATCATCTTCAAGAGGAAAGGCTAGAGGTTATTGAAGGGGTCAGGGCGTGGTGGAAATGGTAAAAGAGAAAGATTGGAATCTGACCCAATCTCTCCCCTCAATCTTGAGGAGTACTTCTGTGTTTAATAGTTACCTTTTCCCAATCAAACTCTACAATATTTCTCTCATGCTCAGAAAACTCTATCCCTATCGTATAAACGGCTCTATTTGTTCCCAAGTATTTCTCGTAGTACTTTTTATTTTTTATCTGTTCCAATGCTGTGTTTTGGTTACCTTTATCATCCACTACCTTAAATTCAAATATTATTACTGCCTTGTCGGTTAGCACCGCCATATCTATCCTGCCACGATTGGTAGATTCCTCTACGCATAGATCATATCCAAGTGAGGCAAATACCGCATAAAATATTGATGCATAGTAGCCTTCATATTTGTCAAGTTCATTTTTTATGTACCATTCATAGGGTATAGAGGCAAAGAGACTGAAGAATGTATCTTTTAATAATTCAAAATTGAGTTCATCTATACATGAGTAAACCATTGATTGTGTATTTTCTTTAATCTGAGCATCTTTATTCAGATAAAACAGTATATAATTATTTAAGGAACTTTTTACCTCTAAGTTTGGATAAGTCAATTTATATTCTATTCTTGCCCCTATCTGTTTTTTACCTTTTATGGTCAGGTATCCTGTCTGAAACAATAATGCTGCTGGCTCAATAAAGTCTACATCAAATGCCCCTATCAATTCCTCCCCTGCCCTTATCTCTTCAAGGTTTGGTATGTAATATTGTTTATTTTTCAACAATTTTAATAAAAATGTGGGGGAACCTGTCTCAAACCAATAATTTCTGAATTCCTTGCTTTTTAGAAATAATAAAATATCAAACGGATTATATACACTCTCCCCAAGCCATGAATACCCATTATACCACAGTTTTACTTTTTCTAAATCTACATTTGCTAAATGTTCCTTAAATACCGTCTCCAAATTATTCTGTGTGTAGCCACAGATGGTTTAAAAATTTCCTTCCATTGTTATATCCCACAAATTGTTTAATCCTGAAAATAATGATACCTTAGAGAATTTAGATACACCTGTCAGCATGACAAACTTAATATAAGCATCGGTTGGTTTAAGGACAGAATACAGATTTCTAAGCTCTTCCCGCATTTCCTGAGCAATCTCCGGGGTGTCTATGTTATCTAAGATTGGTTTATCATATTCATCTATTAAAATTACTACCCTTTGATTATGTTTCTCCGCTGATTTTGCTATAAGTTCTCTAAACCGACCTGATATTGTTTCAAATTCACACTGGACACCAAGTCGATCTTGATTAATCTTTAGTGCCTCATCTATCTTTTTCCTTAATTCTTCTCTTTTTTTGAATACACCCTCACCAAAATCCATCTTTATTACTGGATATTTTTTGCTAAAATCCCATTTGTTTTCTATCCACAAACCCTTGAAAAGCTCTTCCCTGCCTTCAAATAATTCTTTTA
>JACQYP010000048.1 GCA_016208205.1 Candidatus Desantisiibacteriota bacterium
ACTTGTTTATCCCGCAAATAATGCTATAACCGCTGGCATTATAAACAGTATTATTATAAATTGTAACATCGCTTGCACCATTGACATATATCCCCTCTCCATGGTTCAGCCAATCTGCCCCTGTCTGCTCATTAATAATATTATAAATCAAGTTGTTGCGAATAAGGACATTTGTAGGAACACCATATTCCATAGAATTAACCCTGATCCCTCCCTCTGAATCATAAATAATATTCTTTTCTACCAGAACACCGGGCATGAATCCATGAATAACTACAGCCGTACCATCAGAATCAAGGGTCTTACGAAAACCATGGCACCTGTTCCCTCGAAGAATCGTTCCCATATTACTCTTAATATCAATAGCATTCTCACTTTTATCATCCAGAGTAGTATAAAGGTGATTATCCTCAATCACTGTTTGTTCTGCATTTCCAGTTATAATTTGAATACAATCACCGGTGCAATCATATATCTCATTATTACAAAAGACATTGTTCTTGCCATCCATCAATACAATCCCATGACAATCTCCGCCATACCTGAAAAAATTATATATCTTACAATTCTCAACAAGGATATTGTCTGCCCAAGAAATATCTATCCCATCTGCCTGACCATTTCGAATAGTACAAAAGGAAAAAATGATGTTAGCTGGTTTCCTGCCATTCTCATTACTTCCTATGCGAATACAATCATTAGACACACCATTTTGATCAAACAAAATATTCTTGAATATCCAATATCTGCCATCCCAGAGCTTCATATCCATCAGAAACCCGCTGCCATTATTTTTAACCATTACCCTTTCGCCCGGATAAGCTTGAACCGTAATAGTTGCAGTCATGCTTCCACTCTGACAGACAGAAAAGTCAAGGGACGTGATTATTGAGTATGTCCTGCCATCCCCAAAGATATCCCCACGAATATTTAAGGTATCACCTGCCTCAAGGCTGTTAATACCTGTCTGAATATTCTTCCAAGGATGATCAATAGAGCCATCACCGTCTACAACTACAGAATTATCTACATAGTAATTCGTTGCAGTGCAAACTATTGGTATTAACAATAAAATACCTATCAATTTTAGTACATTACAATACTGTCTCATGATTACAACCCTTCCTCAAAAATCATATTATCATAATATAACACATTTTTAGCCATTCGTCAATCTAAATTCGTAAATTTTTGTAATTGACAGGATTTACAGGATTAACAAGATTTTTCATTTTAATCCAGTATATCCTGTTAATCCTGTCTAATTCTTATTCTCCTCTACCAAACAAAAATAAGATTGACTATTAGCACTTTTTAGGGTATAATTTTGGTGATTACTCAGCCGCAGAGAAACACATTCACCTGAACCTTTACATCTATTTCACAGCTCGAAAAATATCAGCGTAAATCTGCGGCTAAATTGAAAAACAGGAATAAAACCATGCACATTTCTAAGGAAAAAATACTGCTTAACCTGAAATCAAGAATGTTTTCCCGGCAGATTCATCTGTTTGAAGAGGTATCTTCAACCCAGGATATTCTTCGCACCTTGATTCTTTCCGGTTCTCCAGAGGGCACAATAGTCCTATCTGAAACACAAACCGAGGGACGAGGACGATTGGGCAGGGAATGGGTGTCGCCTGAAGGGGGTTTGTGGTTTTCTATTGTCCTTATTCCACCCTTTGGACCTGAAGCTGCACCACAGATAACCCTACTGGCTGCCCTTAGTATTGTGCAGGCTGTCTCAGATATTGTTGGCTTAACTGCCAGCATTAAATGGCCAAATGATATATTTATCGATGGCAAAAAGGTTGCGGGAATAATAGGAGAAATGTCCAGCCATCAGGTAGCTATAAAATATATTACCCTTGGGATAGGGATTAATGCAAATATACAGTTGGAAAACTTACCCCCTTGTGCTACGACCCTTTTCCACGAAACCCAAAAGGAGATACCCTTAGAAGAACTCCTTTCCTCTTTTCTAAATCATCTGGATGATAATTATTCAGCCTTTAAGTCCTCAAAAGACCTCACCCTATTTATGGATAGTATCAAGAGGTTGTTGCTTTATAAAGATGAAACCGTTGAAATTTCCACAGCCCAAGGGATAGTAGAGGGAACTGTTCTTGATGTCCATACGGATGGACGGCTGATAATAAAGATAGGGGATGAATGCAGGATGATTAGCAGTGGTGAGATTGTTGCATGATTACTGTGCTACCACAAACTTAAGTTATTTACAACACTTTAACCATCTTGTGTGACAGTTTTGGTAATCGGTAATCAGTATCACCGATTACCTGATTACTGATTACCGATTACTAAGATTTTCAGGAGGTTTTACATTGAAAATAGCTTACTTTGATTGTTTTTCCGGTATAAGTGGTGATATGATTCTGGGGGCATTACTTGATGCAGGGGTGGATGTTCAATGGTTAAATCAGGAATTATCCAAGCTTGGAATAGGCAGGCACACATCGGGCAACCACAGGGGGTTGCCCCTACAGACTACAAGAGTTACAAAGGGTGGGCTGCAAGGATTAAGTGTTGATGTTGGTGTAGATAAAGAAAGGCTTACCCCGCCGGAGATGTTTGAGATTATTAATAAGAGCAGCCTGGATGAAAAAATAAAGGTTTCGTCCTGTCAGATAATCGCAAGATTGGTTCAGGCAGAGGCATTTGTGCATAATATTCCTTCAGATAGGGTTCATTTTCACGAGTTAGGGGATAAGGATACCCTGATTGATGTTGTTGGTGCGATACTATGCCTTTCCAAGCTTGGGATAGAAAAGATATATTCATCCCCGTTAAACCTTGGCTCTGGAAGCGTATCATGTGAACATGGGATACTGCCTGTTCCGACACCGGCTACAGCTGAATTGATCAAGGACTTTCCTGTATATTCTACCCCTGATATAAATAGAGAATTAACCACCCCTACCGGTGCAGCCATAATTACTACCCTCTCAGTAGCCTGCAATCATATGCCACAGATGCAGATAAAAAAAATCGGTTATGGTGCCGGAAGTCATGAAACAGCTATTCCAAACCTTTTGCGGGTCTTTGTTGGTGAGGCACTTATACCCTTGTGCGAGAAGGAAGATAAAGTAGGACAGGCTTCCAGCCTGTCAACCATAGGCGAGCAGGATGTTGTTACCCTACTTGAAACCAATATTGATGATATGAACCCTGAGATACATGATTATCTGATAGAAGAGCTGATGAAACAAGGGGCACTTGATGCCTGGCTTATCCCAATTCATGGAAAAAAAGGAAGGATAGGGGTTCTTTTAAGCGTGATCAGCCTTCCTGAGGATGCAGACAGATCAATGGACACTATCTTTTCTCAAACAACTACCATTGGCATCCGCATTCATCAAGTAGCACGGAAAAAGCTTCCCCGACAATTGGTAGAGATAGATACAAAATACGGTATCCTGAAGGTAAAGGAAACAATTATTGGAAACAAGAAAAGGATTGTCCCTGAATACGAGGAATGCCGCAGGATTGCCGGCAAGGAAAATGTGCCTTTGCAAGAGGTGTATTGGGAATGTATGAAGGGATAAAGGTAATATTATGAAAAAAATACATATCATAATACTGGTTATAATATTAATAAGTGTAGGAATTGGAGGGTTTTTTATGTTACAGCACTTAAAGGCAGATAGCCACGAGCCTATAGAAGTCCTCAATAGAAAAATAAAACTACCTGAACCAAAATATGACAGCAGTACTTCGATCGAACAAGCTTTGCTCAAAAGAAGATCGGTTAGAGTGTATAAAGATGAACCGATGGCACTTACTGAAATCTCACAACTCCTCTGGGCTGCGCAAGGAATTACAGATCCAAGAGGTTTCAGGACAGCTCCCTCTGCAGGAGCCCTCTAACCACTTAAGCTTTATGTTGTTGTTGGAAATGTGAACAATCTTCCCAATGGAATTTATAAGTATGAGCCACATAAGCACGAATTGGTGATGGTTGTGGAAGGGGATAAAAGAACCGAATTATGTAATGCTGCCTTAGGTCAGCCTTCAATTAAAGACGCTGCCGCAGTTATAGTATTTTCAACAGCTTACAAGCGGACAACCGAAAAATATGGAGAAAAGGGTATAAGATATGCACATATAGAGGTTGGTCATGCCGCTCAAAACATTTATCTGCAAGCAGTTTCGTTAAATCTTGGGACAGTGGTTATCGGGGCTTTTGATGATGAGGTAAAAAAGATAATGAATATAGGGGATAAAGAACAGCCTTTATATATGATGCCTGTAGGAAAGAAGTAAAATAAGTAAAGAAGTTTTTCTTGACGGATTGTAACAAAATATGCAATAATAGAGTAGTATCATGTCAAGTCTCAAGTGTCGGAATGAAGTGTAAGGTAATCAGTAACCAGTGATCGGTAATCGGTAAGGATCAGTTACTATCTTCTCTTCACCGATAACCTGATAACTGATAACCGATTACCAGCTCCTTGTCATGCGACATCATAAGGTTGACACGACAGGAAGATATTTCGTAATGGGTCAGCAAGCAATGAGAAAAACTACCAATCCGTCATTGCGAGGAGTGAAGCAACGAAGCAACCTACGATGAGATTGCTTCGTCGCAGTAGCTCCTCGCTGTATCTCACAGCTTGAAAGATTTCGATAAGAAATCAAGTTGACAATATTTAGGAACTTTGTTATAATGAAATTATGTAACTACTCAGGTAGGCTTGTCCCTGTGAATACAGGGATAGACTGTAGTTGGAATGTTCCCCTAAACATTCCAATAAATTATATGAGGAGGATGTGTAAATGAATAGAATGATTTTTCTGGGATTTTTGAATTTGGTTATTGTCTGTGGTTGTGCACCTGTTAAGCCTTATCAAGTGACTAATTTCTTTTTGAATGAAAAAGCAGTGTTTGAATTATATTCTCAACGAGTGGCAGTCTTACCTTTTGAAAATTTAAGTGATGATTCTTCTGCCGGACCAAAGATCACCGATGAATTTAATCTTCAATTAGGGAAATTAGGACATTTTGATCTGGTTGAAAGATTAAGAATTGAGGAGCTTTATAAAGAGCAGAATTTTAACCCGAACCGAATTGATCAGGCTACAGCAGTCAAGATTGGTAAGATGTTGGGTGCTCATGGTGTAATTCTCGGCAATGTGACTGAATATAGTAAAAGTAAGGTAGGGATAAGTATCCGGTTAGTAAATGTAGAGACAGGAAAACAAATCTGGCAGACAAGGGATACCCTTGATGGAAGGGATAGACGAGTAAAGGAATTGGTTGAAGGGTTTGGACAAAAGATGAGACTAAGCAAAGACAGGGACTTTTTAGCCCAGATTCTATGCCAATTATTAGCAGAAACCTTTAAGGTAAATAAAGAAATAAAAGGGGAATAAACCTAATGACCGTTCACCGCAGAGACGCAGAGTTCGCCGAGAATCGCAAAAGGACAAAAGGGAGACTACTGCTTAGGACAATAAGTGATATGCTGCCAAGTTCTTGGTCCATGAAGAATTCCACAGCATACTCTGCGTCTTTTGCGTCTCTGCGGTGAACTAAAGGGGCAATAAAAAATGTATAAAAAACAAAGACCTGCTTTTAAGCTATTGAATTTTTTACTTATTATATCTTTGCTTAACATGACCGGTTGTACAGGGGCAAGGCAATATCGTATAAGTAATTTCTTTATAGATAATTCAATTCATGAACTAAAACAGAACAGAATAGCTGTTTTACCTTTTGAGAATTTGACCAAAATAGACAATGCCTCTCTTTTAATTACAGATGAATTTAATCTACAATTAGGAAAGCTTGGTAAGTTTGATTTGGTAGAAAGGATGAGAATTGAAGAGCTTTTTAAGGAGCAGGATTTTCACAAAGATAGGATTGATGAGGCGACTGCGGTTAAAATTGGTAAGATGCTTGGTGCTCATGCTGTTGTATTAGGTGTAATCACTAAATATACTCCTTGTGAGAATGATAAACAAATAACTCAATCACCAGAACCTTCACCACCACCAATTGTAATAAGCGACCATCATCATAAAGCTAAGGAAGAAAAAGCTGATGATTGGAGTTTGTTAGATACAGTCATCTTTGTCGGAGCTATGATCAGCGTAATTGGTATTACTTACATCTTTTTTGTTCAACCATCTACTGAAGTGGGAGTTAGTGTGCGAATGATTAATGTAGAAACAGGACAGTACCTATGGCAGGCAAAGGATACATTTAAGGGTAATCGACCGTCTTTGAAAACATTGGCAAAAACAAAAGAAGAACGCAAAAGATTACGCAAAGATGTTGATTTTTTAACCCAACTCCTGTGTCAACAATTAGCAGAAACACTTAAGTAGAGCTTGTGGGTGTAGCTTAATCCGTAATGGGTCAGTGAACGGTAGGCACCAGAGCGTCATTGCGAGGAGCTACTGCGACGAAGCGTCATTGGCGAGAAGTGAAGCGACGAAGCAACCTCCAACGAGATTGCTTCGCTTCCTTCGGTCGCTCGCAATGACGGGTTGGTAGTTTTTCTACCGTTCACTGACCCATTATGTTTAATCCCTCGTAGCAGCATTCCTGGTGACCTTTGCGGTTAAATCTTGAAATGGTGATAATCTAACATGTTCCTCGATATTGTTTTTAATCTGCCCATTGATAAAACATTTACCTATACCGTGCCTGACAGTTTAAGGGATAGGGTATCTGTCGGCAAGAGGGTTACGGCACCATTCGGCAGAAAAAGGCAGCAGGTTGGCTATATTATTGGCATATCTGAGCAATACACAGGAAGCTATAAACTAAAGAATATTATTGATGTCATAGATGAACAGGTTGTTCTTACCCCAGAATTAATGCAACTGGCTAAATGGATAGCTGCCTATTACCTTTCAAGTCTGGGTGAGACATTGGGTTGTGCAGTTCCCTATAAACCGCAGACACAGACAAAGAATGTAAAAATAATCAGCCTCAAGGAGCCTTTGTCGGGCGAACACATAGATTCGCCCCTACCTGAATTATCCGATGCACAGGCTAAGGCGATACAACTCGTAACAGCTGCAGGTGATATATCATTAAATGAGCTTATCTCTGATGCAGGCATAGGTAGATCCACAATAAATACATTAGTCAAGAAGGGCATCCTGAGTATTTCTTCCAAACAAGAAAACAGGAGTCCCTATAAACATTACACCATTTCCAGATCAATCCCACCCATCCCTACACCGGATCAGACCAAAGCCTCATCTTCCATAGCTGCAAGCATCAGCCAGGAGAAATTTAATGTCTTTTTGCTTCATGGAGTAACTGGAAGCGGAAAGACAGAGGTTTATCTTCAGGCGATCCAGCAGGCACTCGCCATTAACAAAACAAGCCTTGTCCTTGTTCCGGAAATATCCCTGACACCGCAGACAGTATCAAGGTTTGTCGAAAGATTCGGACAGAGGGTTGCTGTCCTGCACAGCAGGCTTTCTGATGGCGAAAGATACGATGAATGGCAAAGGGTGCTGAAAAAAGAGGCAGAGATTGTTATTGGTGCTCGTTCGGCGATCTTTGCTCCGCTTAACCGACTTGGTTTGCTGATTGTTGATGAAGAGCACGAGTCGTCTTATAAGCAGTTTGATCCTTCTCCGAGATACCATGCCCGTGATGTAGCCGTAGTGAGGGCAAAATATGAAAATGCCACTGTTATCCTTGGCAGTGCTACCCCATCCTTAGAATCTTTTTACAATACCCAAATAGGGAAATATCAATATCTATCCCTTCCTGCTCGCATAGATGATCGACCAATGCCTCAAGTAGAAATAATAGACATGCGGGAAGAGGAAGAGATGTTCAGTATCAGGCTGCAACAGGCTATTGCTCAAAGGATTAAGAATAACCAGCAGACAATCGTCTTTCTTAATCGAAGAGGATTTGCCCCTTTTGTTCAATGCAGGTCTTGCGGGCTTATCCTGAAATGCCCTGATTGTGAGATTACCCTGACCTATCACCTTGCTGATAAAAGACTCAAGTGTCATTATTGTGATTATCATCAACCTGCCCCGCAATCCTGCCCTGAGTGCCATGGTGAGGATATTCGATACTCCGGCATAGGCACACAAAAGGTGGCTGAAGAGCTTCATCGATTATTCCCAGAGGCAAGGATAGCCCGCATGGATGTGGATACAACCTCAGTAAAAGGGTCACATGAACAGATATTAAACAGTGTTAGAACAGGAGAGATGGATATCTTAGTTGGTACACAAATGATTGCTAAGGGTCATGACTTCCCAAATGTTACCTTGGTTGGTGTTGTCTCAAGCGATACCGGGCTAAACATGCCTGATTTTCGAAGCTGTGAAAAAACCTTTAGCCTGCTGACCCAGGTAGCAGGAAGGGCAGGCAGGGGACAGATACCGGGTGAGGTGATTATTCAGACACATTCTCCACAACACTACAGTATTCAGGCAGCAATAAATCATAACTATCAGGAATTTTACGATCAAGAGATAGTATTCAGACAAGAACTGCTTTACCCGCCATTTACCCATCTAATGAACATCCTTATCCGTGGCAAGGATCAGGAGCGGTCCTATCAAATCTCTATGCAGGCAGCAGCTCAACTCAAAAGAAATAATGGACATAATGATATAATTATCCTTGGTCCAGCCGCCTGCTCCTTATCAAAAATAAAGGGATATTATCGACATCATATCCTTCTTAAATCCTCAAAATTACAGCAAATGCGTAAATTGGCAACAAAAAGCATCTCGGAATTATCCCTGCCAAATAGTGTGGATATTATTATGGATATGGATCCGGCAGATATGTTGTAAGGGATTTTCACTGATAATATTCGACCTGTGCAAGCAGAAATTCACTACGGAGACACAGAGGCACGGAGAAATAATTTTAGAAGAATGGCACACGGATGACGCGGATACTACGGATTAACACAGATAAAATCCGTTAAATCGCATGTCTCCGTGTTCCATTAAATTTGATAATATTTCAGAAATATGTCCCTACTCCTTAAGCTCTATTTAGTCAGACTTGTCCCTGCAAATGCAGGGATGTGTTTTTCGATACAAAACATATTCAATACTATCCCTCAATGCCTGATAAGATGCCTCGATCAGGTTTTCAGATACCCCAACCGTACCCCATGTTTCATTAAAACTTGAGGATTCAATCAATACCCTTACCTTTGCTGCAGTTCCATCCTTGGCATCAAGCACCCTAACCTTATAATCTGTCAGATGGACACCTTTCAGGATAGGATAAAACCCTTCCAGAGCCTCTCTTAGTGCTTTATCCAGAGCATCTACAGGGCCATCACCCTCAGCCACAGTATATTCTACCTCATCATCAACCTCTATCTTTATGGTTGCCTCTGAAAGTATTTCATCCTCTTTTTTTTCTACGATTATTCGAAAACCCTTCAGGGTAAAGAATGGCTTATAGTCTCCCACGGTTTTTTTCATTAACAATTCAAATGAGGCATCTGCCCCTTCAAACTGGTATCCTGCATCCTCAAGCTCTTTTACCTTTTTCAATATTTTTCGGACATCTTCGGTATCTTTGGATAAAGTTATTTTGTATTCTTCTGCTTTATGCAAGATACTGCTCTGTCCTGCAAGCTCTGAGATAAGAATCCTTCTTGAATTTCCCACCAACTCAGGCAAGATGTGTTCATATGTGAGAGGATTCTTTTTTACTGCACTTACATGAATACCGCCTTTATGGGCAAAGGCTGATGCCCCAACAAAGGGTTGATGCGTCTGGGGAACCATATTGGCCAATTCAGAGACATACCTTGAAACCTCAGTAATACTCTTTAATTGTTCGTCGGATATGCAATCAATCCTCAGCTTCAGCTTCAGGTTAGAAATAATTGAGCACAGATTTGCATTTCCGCATCGTTCACCATACCCGTTTATCGTCCCCTGAACATGGCAGCACCCCATCTTAACTGCAGTAATAGTATTTGCCACAGCCATATCAGAATCATTATGGCTATGTATGCCCAAGGGGACATTAATCACCTTTTTAACCACAGCAATAGCTTCCTCTATCTCCTGGGGCATACTCCCTCCATTAGTGTCACAGAGTACTATCGTATCTGCCCCGGCCTCCATAGCTGTCTCAAGGGTGCTTAAGGCATATTTCTGATTTGACTTATAACCATCAAAGAAATGCTCGGCATCATAGATAACCTCTTTATTGTGTTTTTTTAAGTAAGCAACAGAATCTCTTATCAGGTCAAGGTTTTCTTCTAAGAAAATATTTAATGCCTCTTTAACATGCAAGTCCCAGGTTTTTCCAAAGATACAGATTGTTCCTGTTTGTGCTGTAAGCAATGCCTGGATGTTTGGGTCTTTATCTACGGCTACCTTTGCTCGTCTGGTGCTGCCAAATGCTGTTAGCTTAGCCTGGGTTAACCGGATATTTTTCATCTCTTCAAAAAACCGGATGTCTTTTGGATTTGAGCCGGGCCAACCGCCCTCAATGTAATGAACCCCCATGTGGTCCAATCTTTTGGCAATCCGCAGTTTATTCTCAAGAGAAAAGTTGATCCCTTCCATCTGTGTTCCATCCCGAAGGGTTGTATCATAAATAAATACCTTGTGAGGCAATACCTCTATTAATTGATCAGACATTTTTATTCTCCTTAATGTAATGTAGGGGCAGGCCCCCGTGCCTGCCCTTAATGCCTGCCCCTGAATGTCTGCCCTGAGGCAACAGGGCAACCACGGGGGGTTGCCCCTACTTCGTAATTTCAGGAACATCTGACGACACATTGTCTCCAGAGAGTTTTTCTCCTACAGTAATCAACGGCTTTATTTGTTCAAAGATTTTTTCGCCTATTCCCTTAACCAGGGTTATATCCTCTATCTTCTGAAATAGTCCGCAACTGTTTCTGTAATCAAGAATTGCCTTTGCCTTTCCAGGACCAATACCAGGTAATGCCTCCAATTCAGAGGCTGAGGCAGTATTGATATTAATTATAGGGGTAGGTTCTAAACCTACCCTTTTAACAGGGGTGGTAGGGGTGGGTTTGGAACCCACCCCTACAGTTGATATGGAACCAGTTCCCACACAGATTTCTTCTTGCATCTTTGCCAATGTTTTTGGTCCAATCCCTTTAACATTTAACAATTCTTTTGTGCTGCTAAATTTACCATGCCGTTTACGATACTCTATAATCCTTGCGGCGGTACAAGAACCTACTCGCGGCAACACCATAAGCTCTCTTGCAGAAGCAGTGTTTATATCTATGCGTTGTAAGACCCTATCCTTAGCTGTCCGAGTGCCTGCGTTTTCTCTTATCTCTTCAGGAATAAACCTTACACTCACATCCCTTTTTTCCGCCATACCCTGACAAATCATGATGCCGCTTGCCAGCAGTGCGGTACATGAAAGCACAATTATTCCTACTTGTTGAAGCCTGGTAAATGTAAGAAATCGCACAGACAAATTGCCTCCACCTGAAGCCATAAAAAAATCCTCTCATCCTGCTTCTCCTCAAACAGAAAAAGGGATAATAGGACATGGCATTTTATATCGCCAAATGGCAATTTTTAATAACACAAACATAACACTATATAATAAAAGGACTTATTAACTGCAAACAAACACCTTTTACAGCAATTCTCATTTTGACATTAATTTTGTAGCCCAAGATTCTATCTTGGTTTATCTCATTTTATAAAGCCAACATAGAATGTTGGGCTACATTTCTTGCCTTTTGATTGTCAAAATGAGAATTGCTGCACCTTATTATAAAAACCCTTGACAAACCCCCAGCATATATGCTATCCTATAGCCTGTAGGAACAAGATAGCTTGCATCTACCATCGGCGAGGATGGCGGAGTTGGCAGACGCGCCAGACTTAGGATCTGGTGGGGCAACCTGTGCGGGTTCGAGTCCCGCTCCTCGCACCAGGAATACACTTAATAATTATCAATTATAACTACTCAGGGGTAGTCAGAATTCAGGAGTCAGAATGAAAGAGCATGGACAAGTCAAACATTCAAGTACCAGACCGTGAAGCTGTTTCTCATACCTTAAGAGCTGATTACTCCATATTTATTCTGAATTCTGACTCCTGGATACCTGAGTAGTTACTATCAATCATTCATTATTAATTTCTCTTCACATATCATATCCTCATATGTTTCCCGCTTTCGAATAATGTGAGCAGTTCCATCCACAACCATTACCTCTGGCAGACGCGGTCTCGAATTATAGTTAGATGACATGCTGAATCCATAGGCTCCAGCATCCTTGATTACCAACAAATCTCCTTGTTTAACCCTGGGCATGGATCTATCCCTGGCAATAAAATCACCCTCTTCACAGATTGGTCCCACAATATCGTATATCATCTCTTCAGGATGCATATGCTTTGTTGCTGATACCGCATGATGATATGCCCCATAGATGGAGGGTCTTATGAGATCATTCATACCTGCATCAATGACGATAAAGTTTTTCTTATGAGTATGTTTGATGTAAAGAACATTAGCAACCAGGACCCCAGCCGGCCCGACAATGCTTCGTCCAGGCTCTAAAATAAGTCTGTAATCACCAATTAAGGGACTGATTATCCTTGACAGGTCTTTTGGATGCGGCATGGATTCATCATCCTGATAAGGGATACCGATTCCTCCCCCTAAGTTGATAAATTCAAGATGGATATGAATATCCCGCAACTCATTAACCAGAGCCATGATTTTTTTAAGGGTTTCAAGATAAAGCTCAACCTTACTCAGCTGTGAGCCAATGTGGGAATGAATCCCGACAACATCGATATTTTCAAGGGTAGCTGCTGTTCGATAAACCTCCTTTGCTTCATGAATAGGTATGCCAAACTTGCTTTTTGCCAATCCAGTTGCTACATAGGGATGGGTTAATGGATTTATATCTGGATTTACCCTCAAGGCTATCCTGGCTACAGTACCCGTTGCACCGGCAACCTCATTAAGAAGAAAAAGCTCGTTCTGAGAGTCTACATTAAAGGCAAATACCCTTGATTTCAGAGCATACTCCATTTCTTCCCTTGTCTTACCATTTCCATTGAAGACTATTTTTTCAGGAGAAATACCAGCTTTCAGTGCCTTAAAAAGCTCCCCATAGGAAAGAACATCCATGCCTGAACCCATATTCCCCAGTGCTTGAAGAATCGATAGATTAGAATTGGCTTTACAGGCATAACAAACCAACAAATCTATGGTTTGAAAGGCATCCACATATGACTGATAATTCTCCTTCATGGTATTATGGCTATAAAGATAAAAGGCTGTTTTTATCTTAGAGGCAATCCCTGAAATAGCAACACCATCACAACATAGTTCATTATTAACATATTCAAATCCCGACATAATCTCCTCCATTTAACTTTTCACGGTTTATTCTTTTAACCCTGAACCGTGAACCTCTGAACCTACAAACCTATTTCCTTGACATGGTTCTTACCAATGTTCGAACAGCTATCTTTTCCTTCCTTGCCCACGATGCCCTTGGGAATTTCTTCAATATTTCCGTAATCCGCTCCTGAGCTTTTTGGGACCAGACCGTTGAAAAGTGGTTTTTGATTAAATTTTTATAGGCAAAAACAGCTTCCTTCTCTTGATTAGCTGTCTCCAGACACTCTCCCATTTGAAACATAGCTTCTGGTATTTTTTCAGATCGTTTATATTTTTTTATAAATATCTTATAATTGCTAATTGCTTCTTCCCATTGGGAAAGGGTTTTGCAACATTTAGCAATTTCGAGCTGTGCCTCATTTGCATGATACAGCGAACCATAATAGTCAAGATAATGCCTGAATTCAGCTATCGCCAGCTCAAGATTACCGTCTTTTTCATACGCAAGAGCCTTTTCATAGACAAGAACTGCCTCACGATTAGCCTGATAATCATAGGGCTTAATATAAGGCTTACTCTGGACACATCCGGTGAACAAAAAAGGCACAAAGGCACAAAGACACAAAGGCACAAAGCAAGAGTGTATAACCCACTTATTCGTAGCGAGAACCTTTAGGTTCGCCTTAAAAAGAAATTTCAAATTGTTATTACCATGCTTCATCTTCCTTTTCCTTTATGTGCACAGCAGTATTATTTATCCAAAGTTGTTGTTGTGTCAAACAGATTATATCTATATATGGGCATTTACAGGCATACATTGTGGAGGGGCTGATATTTTCTCAGTCTTTCTCAAGGTAGATTCCATTTTCTTTATCAGAGATGATAGTTTTTCTTCTGTTTTATCCTTTGTCTTAAAAAGCTCATCAGCAATATAAAGAGCAGTTAATACAGCTACCTTACCGGTTGAAACCGTATCAGAAGCTGTAGTAATTGCCCGCATTTTTTCATCAACATATTCTGATATTTTTTTTATATGTTCAGGATTTTCATCTCCAAGAATTCGGTAGGTATTCCCACAGATCTTTATTTCCACTCTCTGTGAATATTGAGACATATCCTTCCCCCTCCCCTATTAAATAAACTATCAGCTATCAGAACATTTGGTTAAAAGTTAAAACAAGGGAAAGCAAAAAAATACATTTAGTCCACCCATAGAAAAATATACAGAGAGACAACCCCCTGACCCCCTTTTAAGGGGAATTATGAACCATAGGCTGTAAACTGTGCACAATTCTGATAGGGATTAAAAGCTGACAGCTGATCTCTTGAATAGCTGAATGTTTCCTACAATGATACCTTTTCTATCAAAGCCAACATCATCTCTATCTTTGATTTAAGTTGATGTTGTTCATTTTTCAGGGCTTCATTCTCTGATCGCAAAGATTCCAGGTCTTCGTATGGAAAATCAGCGATTTGCTCCTGACACTGTTGATTTTCTTTTGTAAGCCGTTCTATCTCACCAATAAGCCTATTAACATATTGTTCTAATTGTTCTAATTTTTCCATAGTCATCTCATCTTACCCCCTCTTATCCTACCTGTTTATCCATTTTGCTTTGAATAGTAGCTGAAGCATCCTCGCTTCAGGTTCTTTATTACAATCCATTTTACTTTGTAACATGAACACCCTGACAAAGCCTGGATTTTTTTCTATTAGCAGTATTTTTATGGATAATACCCTTATTTGCTGCTTTATCAATAGCAGAAATGGCTTCAGACAAGGTGATTTCAACCCCTTCTTTTGCAGCCATAGCTGTATGAACCTTCTTTATCAAGGTTTTCATTCTTGACTTTGTTGCTGCATTTCTAAGGCACCGCTTTTTATTTTGCCTTGCTCTTTTGATTGCCGACTTATGAACTTGCATCCCTTTCACACTCCTTTTTTATTTTTTTTCAACTGAATAGCTATAATATATCATATTATTTATAAATTGTCAACATATTTTACTTGACTTTCCCCTTATTTTATGATACTATTATAAATAAGGAAATGGCTAACAAAATAATAGGGGGTGAGGAGTTTTTCAAAGTTATGGTTATTAATAGTGTCCTTCGTAGAGAATTAGAACAGGCTGTCTTGCTTCTCTGTCTCTAACAGAAACATTATTAGACCGATTTTTCAAGTTACGTTAAGGAGGAAATAGAGAATGGGCGGAAGACTGTATGTCGGTAACCTCACATATTCTGTAACAAATGAACAATTAAGAGAATTGTTCTCCAGTTATGGCGAGGTCAATCAAGTTAATATTATTGAGGGGAAAGGGTTTGGTTTCGTTGAATTATCTACCCCAGAAGAAGCAGCAAAGGCTAAAGAAGCCTTAAATGGTTCTGATTTTGCAGGACGGACATTAAGAGTTGACGAAGCTAGACCACCAAAAAGCAGGGATGACAGAGGTGGTGGCTACGGCGGCGGCAGAAGCGGTGGCGGAGACAGACCACCAAGAAGAGACTTCGGCGGCGGTGGCGGCAGAAGATTTTAACCTTGTAACTCCCTAAAGAAAAATGTTAGCCATTTCCCATTAACATTTCATCTTCAGTATTTACACTCCATTGCCTCATACCCTGAAGCAAGAATAAATCCACAGATTACACAGATTTGCACAGATTAAAATACAACGCATTTATACTCCAGACTTCTATAATGTGACATAAATTTTTTGGACATTTTGTAACGAAATTGAAGATATTCCGTAATAGGTTAGCAAGCAATGAGAAAAACTACCAACCCGTCATTGCGAGGAGTGAAGCGACGAAGCAACCTCCGATGAGATTGCTTCGTCGCAGTAGCTCCTCGCAATGACGCTCGCAATGACGCTGAGGTGTTGTCTACCGCTGCTAACCCATTACTAATCCCTGCATTCGCAGGGACAAGCTTTAGTTTCTTGAATGTCCAATTTAGCGACAAAAGACATAGCCTGTTGATTTTTAACGCTTTTTACTCATTGACGCAGTGGAGATTGTAGAAGTCTGTAATCTAAACTTGTCTGCACTAAGATTGTAGTCTTGTTACCTTCAGGTTTTCTTCACTAAGGAAGTGAAAATCTGTGTAATCTGTGGATTAATCTTAAAGTTGCAAAGGATGAAAATATCTTGATTTTGAGACAAAGATTGTATTTATCAGCCACAATCATTACTATCTTCCTTGAGTCGATAGTCTTTGTAAATCTTGTTTTTGCTGCTAATGAGCCATTCTTCTTTCAAGGGGTGCGACCTGTAGGGATGGGAGGTGCATTTCCATTAAAAATAATCCCATTCCTATACTTATCGCAATAGTAGTTTTTTGTCGAACAGACATCTTTTCAACCTCCTCGTATCGTATACTCTGTAGTAAGTACATTGTTTATTGTAACTACTCATACAAATTGACAACGCAAGTCTTCTAACCGTGAACCGTGAACCAGACAACCTGAGTAATTACAATATATCAAACCTTAAAAGCTCTTTTCCACCTCTTCTATTATCTTCTCAATTGGAATACCATCATGATCACCAAAGTAGGCATAGCCATTTTCTGAAGCTGCAGGCTTCTTTTCTTCTTTTGTCTTTCTTGCTGATTCTGCCTCAGTCCTTGATTCTTTTAAGGTTTCTATATCAATTACCTCGGCAATGCCAATCTTTTTTTCCTCTGCAGGAGCAGGAGTGGGCGTAATGGCATCTCTGGTGTTTATTGGCAGGGGGATAATCTCCTCGTGAGAAAGCAACTCCCATGGAATTTCTAACTCTCTTTTCATCTCAGTCTTCTCAATAGGTTGTTCAGCAGACAACAAAGGTGTTGCAACAGGTGTTTCATTAAATACATCTATGCCAAATGATGACGAAACATCCACAGATCCTACCATACCTTTGCTCTTAGAATAGGAAAACAAACCTCTAATGCCGCCCATATCAATATACCCATGTATACCCTTTTCCTTTGTATAGGTAAATTCACCCTTAGCATCCCCCATTTCTGCAATACCAATGATGCCTTTTTCCTTTGTATAGGTAAAATCACTCTTTATTTCATCCATTTCAATTACGCCCATAATACCCTTATCCCTTGAATAGGTAAATTCACCCTTTACACCATCAAGATTTAATATCCCTACAATACCCTTATCCTTCAAATAAATAAACTCCCCTGTAGCTTCTCCAAGGGCAACGATTCCCTCAATACCTTTTTGAGGATTAAACTTAAAATTCCCTTTAGCATCCCCAAGGTCTATTGTTCCAAATATCCCCCGATCCTTCCAATAGGTAAAGCTTCCCTCTATACCGTCAAGATTTAATGTTCCTACAATACCCTTTGCCAGAGTGTAGGAAAATGGAGCGGTTATGTTCCGCAAGGCTACATTCCCTGTAATCCCTTTATGTTTGGAATAAATAAATTCACCAATTGCATCTCCCATTTTGATCGTTCCAAATATCCCTCTTGACTTGGTGTATGTAAATTCACCATTAGCATCCCCCATCTTTACCACACCAATGATACCTTTTTCCTTTGTATAAACAAACTCTGCCGGCACCTTGCCCAGCATTACTGTTCCAAAAACACCCTTTCCCTTTGAATAGGTAAACTCTCCATCTGTATCCCCAAGTTTCACTGTGCCGATAATACCCTTATCCCGTGTATAGACAAATTCACCCTGAGCCTCTCCAAGCTCTACTATCCCTACAATTCCCTTATCCTTAGAAAAGGTAAAACTGCTCTTGACATCACCCATATCAACATTTCCAGAAATACCATGATTACTCATTCCTATACCTCCATGAATTATTTGTTGTAGGGGCAGACCTCTATGTCTGCCCTGATTATCATTTGGGCAGACGCAGAGGTTTGCCCCTACCTTTTTTAACCTGCCTATCTGCTATCCAAATACCCCTGCAGGATTATGGTTGCAGCAATCTTATCTACCAACTGCTTCCTCTTATTTCGGGATAATCCTGCCTCAAGCATGGCATTTTCCGCAGCCCTCGAAGAAAGCCGTTCATCCCATGACACAAATTCAACAGCATTTCCCTCATAGGAGAGATTCGGGGTAAATGCTACAGCTTGTTTAAGCCTCTCAATAAAGTCAAGCACCTTTTCTGCTTGTGGGCCAATACTACCATTCATATTCTTAGGCAAACCAAATACTATCCTTGAGACCTCAGAGCTGGTAATAATTTTCTTCAAGTCTTCCATGACAGCCTCATCTCCGCTTCTTGTTATAACCTTGAGAGGTTGAGCAAACATGCCCAGGGGGTCGCTGATAGCTATGCCTATATATTTATCACCGATATCCAAGCCCATGATCCTCATTTGAACACACAAAAGTAGGCACAAAGGCACAAAGGCACAAAGGCACAAAGACACAAAGTAAGATTCCATGTTGTTATTATTTGCTTCATTTTTTTCATCCTAAAAAGATTCTATTAGGTTAAGTATCAGCAATTCTCGGTGAAAAACAAGAGACTGATGTTTTATACTTACTATCTTTGTCAATGGGAACAATAGGTATTTGCAAGCTTCAGCTTGCATAAGCCAAATACAGGTTAAACCCTGAGTTGCGAGCGAAGCAAGTCAACTTCAGTGCCTGGTTAGGCTTTATTCTAATATTACTTCTGTCTAGAGATAAGAGCTAATACAACTGCCGCCACTGCAATTGACATTATTCCAATGCTAATATCATATTGCTTAAGGAAGTTCCAGATTGTTGTATTAGCAGAAACAGATAATCCTATCCCGAGAAATCCTAAAAACAATGAACCAACACCAATAAGCCAGCGATTTTGCAACGAGCTGGCTTCTTCTCTTAATACCTTACGGACAGTTTCTGGTGTATCGCTTTGACGCTCACGAATCTGTTCAACCTGCCCGGATAAATTACTGATGGCATTATAAATATCTGAATATTCTTCAGTTACAGACTTAAATTGCTGGTCAATTTCCTTAAGGCGTGAACCAAGAATGTGCCATGGATATCCACAACTAATCAGATGTTCCAACATATCTTCCGGCCCGCCTTCAACAAAAGCATCTTCCCACTCGGTTTTCTTCATTCCAACAGGAGCATCGGCCCGTCGTGATCGGACATAACCAATCTGTGATTGGTAGTCCCCAGAGTAAAGATACTCAGGAGATTCTTCCTCCTCAAGCTTAAAAATCATTAATCGGTAAATACATTCTTTATGTATAAAGTGCCTCTCTGTACTGGACGCGTTTGTGAGTGTCCAATTTAGAGTTCCATGATATCCTGCGTCCACCTGCGTAGTTGGTGCTATAATTCCCTCCCGAGATAAATTTGTGGTAGGACTCACAATTCCATGAAGATCGTGTCCGGGAAAAATTCCATGAACTACCTCCCTTCGGAAATCTAATGTTTTATAAGCTGTTATGCCAACTAAATGGCTTGGTTGAATTCGTATACCTTTTTTCTCCTTTCCTATGTCGAATTCTTTGCCTGTATTCAGGAATTCTCCAACAGACCCAATCCGCAAGATATAGGAGTTTGGACGAATGCAGGAATTATCTCCGTCAATGATTACCTTACCGAGGAGTTTTTTTAATCTCCTTATCATTGAGTATTGTAGCCATTATTTCTCTCCTGATTATATTTTTTCTAAAAACCTAATAATTACCGGATATTTTTACAGGATAACTGCCATTTACCATGTTATTTGAAATGTTTTTTAATACAATTCTGTTAACAGAACAGACAAAAATGTCTGTCCTACTTTTTCATCTCCCGATAGAGTCCTCTTAGTGTTCCCATATCCTGTCTCTTTGGTTCCTCACCCTTTTCAAGAAAGGATTCGATATTCTTTCTTAACCAACAAACCTCTCTGGTCAGCCTTTCTATCTCAAAGACAACATCGATTAGTCCCTTTTCCTCAGCAAAAAGTAGGGCTGCGCTAACAGTCAGATCAATATGATACGATTTTTCGTGAGCATCTCCAACAATATTCGTATAAGAAATTTTTGCATCAAACTCTTTTGGATTATTTTTGTTGGTCATATATTCAACTGCAGCTGCAAAGAAAAATCTTATCTGTTCTCCTGGGGCAAGGTGTGCCAACCCCTTAAATATATGAAGCTCATAGAGCATTATCCTTGGCTCTTTTCGATAGACAATATCAGGTTGAAAGTTGCACTTAATATTAAATGCAGGACCGCCGCCAATATTTGTTACCTTTACCTCAAGTATCTGCGGAGACTGTTCCTTAGGTTTAATATCAATAACCACATATGGTTTAGACTCTTCCTTTCTTATCTCCTTTATCTCATTTACTAATGCCCTTGTAGATTCCGTAGACCTCTTTATCCGATACGCCACATATGCCATCATTATCAGATAGATTGCCCCTGTAAATGTTAAAAATATGCTGCCCCATTCTTCCATTGGACATCCTCCTTAGCTTGTGAAGATATCCCCCCAGTTTCTTAAATAGAATTAATAATTATTAATTCTATTTTTGCATCTCCAGCAACAGCCTCCTCCCCTCGTTCATAGCCTCCTCGACCATTTCAGGCTTTGTCCCGCCTGCTTGAGCAATATCTGCTTTACCGCCGCCACTGCCACCAGTAATACCTGCTATTTGTTTAATCAACTTACCGGCATGCAGCCAAGCAGTTAAGTCCTGACTAACCTTAACCACCCAAAAGACCTTGCCATCGATAACAGAGGACAAAATAATCACCCCTGATTGCAGCTTATCCATTAACAAATCCGCAGTCTCTCGGAGTAATGAAGGCTCTGTCAAATCAAGCACAGAGGTTATAACCTGTATTTTATCACTCCTTTCCACAATATTTATCAGGGCATCAATCTTCCCCTTAATCAATTCACTATTAAGCCTTGCTATCTCCTTTTCCTGCTCCTTATTTGATTTTATAAGCTTTTCTACCCTTGGAACAAGCTCATCTGATGAGGTTTTCAGTAATTGGGAAAGCTCCAGATTTATCAATTGTTGTTTGCATGCATACGCATAGGCCCCTTGTCCTGAGAATGCTTCAATCCTTCTTACACCGGATGCTATCCCCATCTCTGTTTTTATCTTGAATAATCCTATCTCACCGGTTGCAGAGGCATGAGTCCCACCGCATAATTCCATGCTGTAATCAGAAATCTTAACTACTCGCACCATTTGCCCATATTTTTCACCAAAAAGAGCCATGGCACCTGATTCCTCAGCCTTAGAGAGTTCTGTTTCAAATATTTCAACAGGCAGGTTTTCCCGTATCTTACTGTTTACCAATTCCTCTGTTTTCCGGCATTCTTCCTCGGTTAAGGGAGAAGGATGACTGAAATCAAATCGTAGATAATCAGAATGGACAAATGAACCTGCTTGTTGGACATGCCTGCCAAGCACCTGCTGTAAGGCAGCCTGAAGCAAATGGGTTGCAGTATGATTCCTTGCAATTGACAGACGATGAGGAATATCTATCTGTGCCTTTATCTCCTCATCCTTTTTTAACACACCCTGTTTGATTCTTGCATGATGAACGATTGTCTTTCCAATAACAGACCTCTGAGTATCAAATACCTCTGCCTCACCATTTGTGCCAATGAGTATCCCTTTATCCCCTGCCTGTCCGCCAGACTCAGCATAGAAGGGGGTTATGTCTATAATTATCTGGACATCCTCACCCTCTTTTGCTTTATCAACGATTTGCTCACTCTTGACAATATCTAATATCCTTGCTTCTATAGAGGACGAAAAATATCCCGCAAACTGTGTTTCCCGTTCAATAATAAATCCGGCTGACAGCCCTTTTTCCTCCATTCCAAGCCCTGCTGCCCTTGCCTTGTTTCGCTGGATGGACATCTCTTCATCAAAGCCTTGCATATCAATCCCAAGCCCTGCTTCTTTGATTATTTCCTCAGCAAGTATTACTGGAAAACCGTATGTATCGTAAAGCTTGAAAAGATCCTTTCCGCAAACGACCTTCCCATCCCTTCCTTTATACTCCTCAATCAATCCTTCTAAAATATTCAGTCCCCGTCCCAATGTAGCGGCAAATTTCTCCTCTTCTTGTTTAACGATCGAGGCAATATGGTCACCATACGGCAAAACCTCTTGAATGCCTGTAGTCTTGATAACTGTTGGTACAATTTGGGACAGAAATGTTCCCTGAAGATTGAGTTGTCTCCCTTGACGAATAGCCCTTCTGATAAGTGAACGAAGGACATAACCTCGATTTTCGTTAGAAGGGAGCACATTATCAAATATCAAAAAGGTGATGGCTCGCATATGGTCTGCGATTATTCGCAACGGAATAGAGGTCAAGGGGTTGTTATCCCTGTAAGGTATACCCGATATCTCTGAAATGGCTTCAATTATGGGAAAAAGCAAATCGCTGTCAAAGTTTGAGAACTTACCCTGAAGAACAGCCGCAAGTCGTTCCAGCCCCATGCCTGTATCAATATTTTTTTTAGGCAATGGATGGAGTATTCTTTTCTCATCCCGGTCAAATTGGGTAAACACAAGGTTCCATAACTCTAAATATCTATCACAATCGCAGCCGGGTGCGCAGCTTTCCTTCAAACAGCCAATCTCTGGTCCCTGATCAATAAGTATTTCTGAGCAGGGGCCACATGGACCTGTTTCGCCCATTGTCCAAAAATTGCTGTCTTCTCCCAGCTTAATAATTCTTTCCTCTGACAGCCCAATCTCTTTATTCCAGATGTTAAATGCCTCTTCATCATCAAGGTATATGGAAGCATACAGCCTATCTGCAGGCAATTTCACCACAGAGGTTAAGAATTCCCATGCCCAGACAATTGCCTCTTGCTTAAAATAATCACCAAACGAAAAGTTACCCAGCATCTCAAAGAATGTATGATGCCGTGCAGTCTTTCCAACATTTTCAATATCATTTGTCCGCAGGCACCTTTGAGATGAGGCTGCTCTGATAAATGGCAAGGGGGAAACCTGTCCCAAAAAGAAGGGCTTAAACGGCACCATCCCGGCAATGGTAAAAAGCACGGTTGCGTCATCAGGAACCAAAGAAACGCTTGATTTTATCGTATGCCCCTTTTTTCTGAAGAATTCAAGATATGCCTGTCTTATTTCAAAACCTTTCATCTAAAAACGCTCCTGTGATAGTAAAATTAACAATTATTAATTGCTAATTGTTAATTCTATTCAAAAACCGTTGCAAGGTCTATCTCCAAGTCTTCAAATATTCCAACCTTAATCTTATCCTCAGCCGAATACATCTCAGCTCTTGCATATTTATTGCCATCAAGCTTATAAACAAGAATTGTTTTATCTAATGGATGCACAATCCAATATTCTCCTACCCCAACCCGTTCATAAAGGGAAAATTTCACGGTCATATCTTTCTTAGTTGTTGATGGCGACAATATCTCTATAACCAGATCCGGTGCTCCCTTACATCTTTTACTGTTAAGCTTTGTTCTGTCACAAATTACAAATATATCCGGCTGGACAACTGTCTGACAATTTTCTTCATTCTCATCATATTCCGGCAGAATGACATCAAGAGGGGCAACAAATACCTTGCAGGTTTTACCCTTTAAGTAAACAAAAAATTCCGTACCTAATGCCATAAGCATATCCTGATGTTCTATAGAAGGGGCATGGCTCATATCATAGGCAATACCATCGATTAATTCCCATCTTTCTTCGTCAGGCCATCCAAGATAATCTTTATATGTGTATTTTTCTTCTTCTTTCCTTAGTGGTAATCCCATTTTCTTGCCTGCTGATTTGAGGGTAACCGCTGTGAACAGTTACAAATTTGGGGTGAGCGACGGGGCTTGAACCCGCGACAACCGGAGCCACAGTCCGGTGCTCTACCAACTGAGCTACGCTCACCATGAATATAAAAAAAGCAAGACACCAAAGGTACATTCCCCCTTGTCCTTGCTCCCCCCTATTACTTTGTTGGTGCGCCCGGAGGGAATCGAACCCCCAACCTACTGCTTAGAAGGCAGTTGCTCTATCCAATTGAGCTACAGGCGCGAATGGTCGGGGTGAAAGGATTCGAACCTTCGACTTCCTGCTCCCAAAGCAGGCGCGCTAGCCAGGCTGCGCTACACCCCGATATTTGCGATTACTATATAGTTTAACACACATTGTAAAATAAGTCAAGAAAAAACTGAATATTCTCTGAATATTCGATAAAGCGAATCCTGAATTCACACTACCCCATAAATCTGCCTCTAAGAGGGCATAGAAAGGGCAAGAGAGCATCCATGTTTATTCCATGATGATAGGGATGCCCTA
>JACQYP010000043.1 GCA_016208205.1 Candidatus Desantisiibacteriota bacterium
GTTTATGAGGCATTGCTTGTCCTCTTCAGAAAAACCCCTTTGTTTTTTGATAAGATTTACTAAGAATGAATCCCTTCCCTGAAATTGCGGGTCAAACCAGGCAATATTAAACCAGACCTGAAGATCAAGAAAATCCTGGGTACTGAACCTTTTGATAGCAGTAGATAATCCATCCCCGGAAAGGGTAATGCCCCTTTTTTCAATAAGCTCTCTATACCTTGGGAAGGGTTTGATCATATTATCCCAGTTTGCAGAAAAAAACTCCTGCAAGAGAAAGGTCTTTTGTCCATGGTTCAAGTCTTTAGCCGGAATCAGGGTATAGAACAGATACTTATCACTTGCACCCCTGGCATACTCATCCAACTGAATCATCAAAGACGGAACCATATTAAATGTTTGATGTATCGCCGGATATGCATCCAGCATAGAGACCATATCATAGTAGTCTTTGATCCCATGCAACCTTACCCATGGAAGAGCGTATTCATTGGTAGAAATATCCTTATAAAATGGTTGATGCATGTGCCATAAGAAGGCAACATGTAACGGATTGCTCATAGATTTTTCCACCAGAACCTTGCCTCATCAGCCCATCCGGAATCTTTTGTTATCTTCCCATATACCTTCTTTGCCTCAGGTATTTTACCTGTTCTCTGATAACACCTTCCAAGGCTTAATGAAGCATCCTGAACCTCAAAACTAGTGGAATAGTTTTTTGATACCATCTTGTATGAATTAATCGCTTTTTCAAACTCTTTCTTTTGCTCATAGATGTTTCCTATGCGGCAATACGCAGCCGGAGACAAGGGGTGTTTTGGATATTTTTCCAGAAATTCCTCAAAGCAAGCCTTAGCATCATCAAGCTCTCCAAGGTAATAGCAACAGGCCCCCTTATAAAATCGGGCAAACTTAGCCTCTTTGGTAAAGCCGTATTTGTTGATAATGGATGAAAAAACATCCTTTGCCTTTATATAGCCCTCTTTTTCACCCGGAACGCATTGTTGATACGCAACCTGTGCTTGAGAAAATTGACCCCGGACATTCTTAATCGAGGTAGAGACCGCTGACCAGAGGATAATTCCACCAATGAATACCCCGGCAGCAATCCCACCGTATGTCTGAATCTTTGTCGGATTTTTCTTGACATACTCAATCGCATCGTGTATCCAGAGTGCCAGCTCATCCTTTTTCAAATCATGTTTTTTGATATGTGCCATTTTTTCACCTTCCTTTTTTGTAACCGTTCACGGTTGTCGGTTCTGAACTGATACCGTATATCACTGTCATTCCTGCGTATGCAGGAATCTCCCTCTCAGGTGTCCTAACCCTTTCTTTTGGTCTCCACGGGCACAAGAGCTGTTCTTTTGTATCTATCCACTGTGAACGGTTACCCTTTTTTAAGTTTGCAGGGAACAGGGGTCAGGGATCAGTCCCTCCCGACCCCTGTTCCCTATTATTTCCCCATCCCTATTCTCTGTGCCTTTTGAAATATCTTGCCCTCTGTTTTGATAGCCGGAGCAATAACCAATTCAACCAATTGCATTTCTCTAACAGTGGCTGCCCCACACACACCCATAGCGGTTCGTAAGGCGCCAACAAGGTTTTGTGAGCCGTCATCCAGATGGGCTGGACCATATAGGGTTGCCTCAAGGGTTGAGGATGTGCCGACAAATATCCTTGTTCCCCTTGGCAAATTACGATGCGGTGTAGCCATGCCCCAATGATAACCTCGTCCGGGTGCCTCTTCTGTCTTGGCAAAGGCAGAACCTATCATTACCGCATCTGCTCCGGATGCAAATGCCTTGCAAACATCCCCGCCAACAGACATGCCGCCATCAGTAATAATGGGTACATATCTTCCTGTTTGTTTATAATAAAAATCTCTGGCTGCGGCACAATCTACAGTAGCTGAGACCTGAGGGACACCAACACCAAGCACTCCACGGGTGGTACAAGCCGCACCAGGTCCTACCCCAACAAGCAGCCCGGAAATACCTGTTTTCATAAGTTCCAGGGCAGCCTCATAGGTTACACAATTGCCAACAATCACTGGAATAGAAATATCTTTTTTTAATTCCTTAAAATCTAAGGAAGGATTTGCCTTTGAGATATACTTTGCCGTAACAACGGTTGCCTGAATAATAAGGATATCAGCCCCTGCTTCTTGAGCAAGCAAACCAAATTCAGCTACCCTTTGAGGAATAACCGAGACAGCTGCAATCCCTCCCCCATCCTTTATCTCTTTTATTCTTTTGATTACCAATTCTTTCTTTACAGGCTCTTCATATATCCTTTGCAAGATATTGGTTGCCTCATCCGGAGAGGCTTTAACTATTTCAGAGAGTGCTCCTGACGGGTCCTCATACCTGGTTTGAATCCCTTCCAGATTAAGCACTGCAATCCCGCCAAGCTTACTCATGGCTGTGGCAAAATGGACATCCACCACCCCATCCATGGCTGAAGCAAGTATCGGAATATCAAACTTAAGGTTACCAAGCAGCCATGATGTATCTACATCATTTGGATCAATGGTTACCCCACCCGGAACAATCGCAATATCATCAAACCCATAGCAAGTACGAGCCTTTCGGCCACGACCAATCCATGTACCCATAATTTTTTCCTCCTCGCATATATAAGCTATCAGCTATCAGCCATCAGGTATCAGTTTGTCTTTATGGCAGAACGCTGAGTGAAATCATGGTATTTGCTACTACCTTGAAGGCTGATTGCTGATACCTGATAGCTGAACACTTACGATTTCTTCTCTTCATCTTCTTTTAATTTTTCTGAGCGATGATGTATCTCCATTCTTCCTTTTGATTCAAAGGCAACCCGAATCAGTTCTTCAGAGGTAGTCTGCCCCTCCAAAACCTTTCTCAAGGCTGCCTCTTCCAGGGTAACCATACCATTATTAGCTGCCTCTTCTTTGATCACATGGGCTGACTCCCGGGCAAGGATCATGTCTCTGATATCATCTGTTATTTGCATGACCTCAAACACCCCAAGCCGACCACGATACCCTGTACGGGTACAATGTCCACAGCCCTGTCCCTTCTTAAAAAATATCTTCTCTCCTGGTGTTGGGGTTACACCCAATTCCTTCAAAAGAATTTCTGATGGTTCATATGCCTCACCGCAGACAGAACAGACCTTTCTCACCAATCTCTGAGCAACGCTTAAAATAATGGTTGAGGTTATCAGGAATGGTTCAATACCCATATTGACTAATCTGGTTACAGCACCGGCTGCATCATTGGTATGGAGCGTAGCAAATACAAGGTGTCCGGTTAAGGCAGCATTGATAGCTACCTCAGCTGTTTCTCTATCCCGTATCTCTCCAACTAAGATAATATCCGGATCCTGCCGCATAAATGACCGCAGTCCGGTAGTAAAGTCAAGCCCAATATCAGGTCTTGCCTGAACCTGATTTATCCCGCGCATCATATATTCAACCGGGTCCTCCATGGTAATAATATTTTTATCCCCAGAATTAATTGTTCTTAGGGTAGAGTAAAGTGTGGTAGACTTACCGCTTCCGGTAGGTCCGGTAATCAGGATAATCCCATGCGGAGAGGTAATCATCCTTGTATATAATCTCAAGACATCCTCTTCGAATCCTAATTTTGACATATCCACACACAGACCCTTTGGGTCAAGTACTCGTATAACTATTTTTTCACCATTTACCGTAGGGATAATCGAGATTCTTAAATCTGCCTCCCTGTTTTCAATGATAATCTTTGCCCTTCCATCCTGAGGAAGTCTATGCTCTGCAATATCCATATTTCCAATGATTTTTATTCTGGAGACTATGGCTGCATGAACACTTTTGGGTGGTGCTTCAAACTCATGAAGGATACCGTCAATCCTGTATCTTAACCGAACATCCTTTTGATATGGCTCAAGGTGAATATCGCTTGCACCTACTGTAATTGCCTGAAGAAGGATATGATTAGCCAGCTTTATTATTGGTGCCTCTTTTTCTGCACTCCGACCGGTCAAGTCAACAGCTATCTCATCGGTAGCCCGGACAACATCAAATCGTCCGGTATCTATCCCTTTTAATATCTCTTCAAGGGTGGACTCTGCACGGCCATATACCCTTTCAATAGCTGACTTAATCATTGCCTCTGTAGCAATCACCGGCTTAATATCACATCCTGTAGCCTTTTTCATATCATCCAGGGCAAAAACATCCAATGGGTCAGCCATAGCTACAGTAATTGATTTTCCCTCTTTGATAACAGGCAAGATCAGGTGTCGCCTGATAAGCCCCTCTAAGACATCCTTTCTTACCTTAGAATCAAACTGTTGGATATCAATATCATCAAGATTCATATAAGGAATGTTCAGTTGACTGCCAAGAAAATCAAGGATAATGCCTTCTGTCGTAAACCCTAAATCAACTAATATCTTGCCCAGCCTTTCCTTTGACCTCTTTTTCTCTTCCAGGGCAATATCGAGTTGATCATCAGTAAGTATCCCTGCATCCCGCAACATCTCACCGAGCCGCTTTCTTTCAAAATACATTTTACTCACCACCTTGGGTAGCCTTCGGCTACAAGCCATTTCAAGTATAACACAGTTTTTAATAATTGACAACTAAATTTTACATAATTACTCAATATCCTGTGGAGAAGACAGCCGACTGACAAACAATACTTGTTTATAACTTAGCCACAGATTACACAGATTAATATGAAATTAAATCCGTGTAATCCGTGGCTATAATACATGCTTTTCCCCAATGTTTTGAGTAGTTACAATTTTACTAACATTCCTGCTTTAATCGCGGAATATGTCCCCTGCCCATACCCCTGACCTCGCATCCCAATCTCAGGTATTCTTTGATCTTTGCATCAGAAAGGATACAGAAGCAATCAACAATTGCCACAGGCTTGCCAATCATCTCCACCAGACTGCTCGGTTCAATTTTGAGATATTCCTCATGTGGAACTGCGAAGATTACACAATCAATATCTTCTTTCAGGCAGGCAGCTAAATCCTGCTGCACCCTCAAATCTTTTAATCCTTCCTGATTCAGGAAGAATCGTGCCCATGAATGCCCTGGTGACGGATATGTATCCTGCTTTTCAAGTTCCCACCAGTGAGGAACATAAGGATCATGGACAGAAACACTTGCCCCAATTTCTGTGAGCTTGCGAACAACAACCTCTGAGCCGCTGTAACGGGTATCTCCAACATCCTTTCGATAAGAAGCACCCATCAAAAGGATTTTAGCATCCTTAACCCCTTTGTCCATACCCTTTAATGCCTCCTGAACAAGTTCAGCTACATGAAGGCTGCGAGTATCATTGATGTTTATAGCCATGGTTGTTATCTTGAATATCTTCTCATCAAACCCGAGGATATTATTATATGCCCATGCCCCTAATGCCCCGTCCTTTGGCAGGCAATATCCGCCGATACCGGGTCCTGGGAAGATAATGTTATTATGGGTTGGCCGTACCTTTATGGCATTAACAACCTTGATGAGATCTATCCCATTTTGTTCGGCAAACAGGCTCCATTCATCAAGGAATGCCAGCGTGGTTGCCCGAAAGCTATTTTCAATTATCTTAGATGTCTCAGATTCAATGGGTCTATCCAGAACAGTCAAGGGATACTTTTCTGTATTAAGCACCTCATTAAGAAACTTGGTTACCCTTTCCCGACTCGTCTTGTTTACCCCGCTGCAAACCCGCCAGAAGTCACGAATAGATTTGACATACTCTCGTCCAGGCATAACCCGTTCATAGGAATGAGCAAGCAATGGCTCATTCTCCATGCCTCTATTCTTAAACTCTTCTTGCAGAAGAGGATAGGCAACAAACTCGGTCGTGCCGGGTGCAACAGTAGTCTCAATTAAAACAAGAGCATCCGCTGGAATATTTTGCCCAATAACCCGAATAGATTTTTTCAAGGCATCCATATCTGCATGTCCTGTAGAAAGGTCACCCATGGATTCCTTAAGATAATCGCACTGAACATCTACCACCACCACATCAGCCAGCTTAAGAACATCGTTAGTATAGGTAGCTATAAGCGTTTCCTTTTCCTTCACACATCGCCGGATTATCTCATCTACCTCCGGGTCCTCTGCCTTAACCGGAGAAATACCCTCATTCAGATAATGTATCTTCCAGAAAGACCGGGTCGAGGGGCGTTGCATTCCAATAACAAACTTTTTTGGTTTACCGGTCTGTTTATCCACACTATCTGCGACCACCCCGGCCATAACCGCACCCACAAATCCAACACCAACCACCACTACAATCTCATATCCCTGCGAGCGTTTCTTACTGACAATCCCCTTTAACCGCTCATACTCCTGAATATATTCCTCTTGTGTTGGCAAGGCAAAACCCTTGCCGTCAGGACTCATTGAAAGCTCCATAATATTCCTCCTATCTAATCTGTTTGAAATATGGAATGCGAAAGCTTACTTGCTTTCGCATTTTCGTTTGCTTAGACTAAACCCGCACCTGAAGGCGATTGCTATACTCAGCGAGGTCACAAATAATGATTTTACTCACCTGAGAATACGGTGCGTGCAACGCACCCTACGCTAAATAAATAACCACGAAACACACGAAAATACACGAAAATTAATAATCGGATAGAACTTTTCGTGTTTCTTTCGTGCCTTTCGTGGTTATATCTTAAAAATCACAGATTATGCCCTTGTTGAGTATACATACAGCTGAAACGGTAGCAAGTAAGCTGCTGCACTCCAAATTCTGCATACTCACTTCCGTATTATTCTGCCAGCATCCTCAAATTTTCCTCCAGGCTTCTCTTTTTTGCCTCAAACAATCCCTCTTGCTCCCGCACCTTATCTACTACCTCCTGAGGTGCCTTATCAACAAAGCCTGGATTATTTAACTTAGCCTGAACATTATTTAACGCCTGCATTATCTCCTCAATTTGTTTCCCAAGCCGCATTTTTTCCTTTTCTATATCAATTAACCCCTCTAAAGGGATATAAATCTCCATGCCTTTAGCTACAACTACAGCTGAGGCATGTGGTTTTTCTGCCTCAGGATCAAAAATAACCGTTTCTATGTTGCCAAGCCGCTTGATATACTCAATGCATGATTTAAGCACATCAGCTGTCTCTTCTAAAGAATGTCTGACCATAATCACCGGCAAGACTATCTTCAGCCCAATATTCATTGTGGAGCGAATATTGCGAATGCTGCTAACCACCTCCATGACTAATTCCATATCAATTACAGGTTTTTGATTAATTAATCCTGATTTGGGCCATTTAGAGAGCATGATTGTTTGCCCTTGCCTCAAATCATCTGTTGTCTGCCCCGGCAGTCTTTGCCACAAATCCTCAGTAATAAACGGCATGAATGGATGAAGCAGCTTCAGGATGGACTCAAAGGTTGTTGCTATCAGATATTGTGCTGTTTTTCTTGTCTCATCATCCTGTCTCAGCCTCGGTTTGATTAGTTCAAGATACCAATCACAATATTCATGCCAGACAAAGTGATAGACAACTAACGACGCTTCTGCAAAGTTAAAAGACTCCAATCCTTGAGTAACCTGATCAATTGTCTGATTAAGCCTCGAAACTATCCACTCATCAGCTATCTCCTGCTTGCCTTCATCATGGTAGTCGCAACCTTCAGGTTGCGTAACATAGTCGTCCAGATTCATGAGGATAAACCTGGCTGCATTCCATATCTTATTACAAAAGTGCTTATACCCCTCGATTCGTTCCTCAGCAAGCAGGATGTCTCGTCCGGAAACAGCCATAATTGCCAGGGTAAACCTGAGGGCATCGGTACCGTAATCATCGATAACATGAAGTGGGTCAATAACATTACCCTTTGACTTGCTCATCTTTTGACCCTCAGCATCACGAATCAGGGCATGGATGTAAACCTTGTGGAAGGGAATATCTCCTTGAAACTTCAAGCCCATCATGATCATTCGGGCAACCCAGAAAAAGATGATGTCAAAGCCGGTAGAAAGAACACTGGTTGGATAAAAGCGCTTGAGGTCAGGGGTATTATCAGGCCAGCCAAGTGTGGAAAATGGCCAGAGAGCAGATGAAAACCATGTATCAAGCACATCCTCATCCTGTTTTAACTCACCATTACAAGAAGGGCAATCTCTCACAGGATCCTCCCTCTCAACCAACACCTTGCCGCATTGCTGGCAATACCAGACCGGAATACGATGTCCCCACCATATCTGTCTGGAGATACACCAGTCCTTGATATTCCTCATCCATTCAAAGTATGTTTTTTCCCAGCTTTTTGGCACAAACTCTATTCGCCCATCCTCTACAGCCTTGATTGCCTCTTCAGCCAGTCCGCTCATCCGAATAAACCATTGGGGTGAAAGGTATGGTTCTACAATAGTATGGCATCGATAGCAATGTCCCACAGACAAAGCATATTCTTCAATCTTTTCCACAAGCCCTTGCTCTTGCAAATCTTGCAAAAGATGCTTACGGCATTCATATCTGTCCTGTCCCTGATAGGATCCGGCATTTTCATTCATGGTTGCATCAGGATTCAGGATATTTATCTGCGGCAGGCTGTGTCTCTTGCCAATCTCAAAATCATTGGGGTCATGGGCAGGGGTAACCTTTACCGCACCGGTACCAAATTCAGGCTCAACAAAAGAATCAGCAATAATGGGTATCCTGCGATTTAACACAGGTAATACTACGAATTTACCAATCAGACTCTGATACCGCTCATCCTCCGGGTTTACCGCAATCGCAGTATCTCCAAGCATGGTCTCCGGCCGAGTAGTAGCTACAACAATATAGGATTGGGGATTGGGGATCGTGGATCGTGGATCGGGGATCGGGGATTGGGGATCGTGGATCGTGGATCGTGGATTTGTTGCAGTTGCTGTGGTATCTTCTTCATCTGCAATCGGATACCTGAGATAATACAGATGTCCATTCAGATCCTTATGCTCAGCCTCAATATCTGATAAGGCAGTATGGCACCTGGGGCACCAATTGACAATATAATTATCCCGATAGATAAGCCCTTGCTCATAAAGCTGGACAAAAACCTCCCGGACTGCTTTTGACAGGCCATCATCCATGGTAAACCTTATTCTTGACCAATCACAGGAAGAGCCAAGCCGCTTTAATTGCTGGATAATTATATCACCATACTGCTTTTTCCATTCCCACACCCGCTCAATGAATTTCTCACGACCCAGGTCGTTTCGAGTCAATCCCTGCTTTTTCAGCTCTCGTTCTACCACATTCTGGGTAGCAATGCCGGCATGGTCCGTGCCCGGCACCCAGAGGACATTGATTCCCTGCATTCGTTTCCACCGAGCCAGAATATCCTGAATAGTATTATTCAAGGCATGTCCCATATGGAGTGAGCCGGTCACATTTGGCGGCGGGATAACCATGGAAAAGCATTCTTCTTGTTTTCCTATGGAAGAACCCGGCATAAAGCAACCATTCTCTTCCCAGTACTTATACCATTTTTCCTCTACATCGCGAGGCTCATATGCTTTAGGAATATCTAATATATTCATTAATAAACTCCTGCTTAAAATAACTTGCCACAGAGAACACAGAGTGTTGTTTACGGGTATATAAACGAACGACACCCCCTGTTTGACCATGAGGTGTCGTTTATGATTATCTATGCTAATTGACAATTAATATAAACAAACGACACCCCCTGTTTGACCATGAGGTGTCGTTTATGATTATCTATGCTAATTGACAATTAACATCATGATTCCCTTATGGTGCAGAAGTCCCCATTGCCTTCCCTATTCTTTCAATCTCCAATAATTTCCTTTTCCACTCAAACCCCCGGGAATGACTTACCCTGGAGTATTCACTTATAACTACTCGATGGCAGGGAATAATAATTGGCAAAGGGTTGTATCTTAAAGCACTGGCTACCGGCCTTACTGCTCCGGGAAAACCAATCTCCTGGGCAACCCATCTATATGTTCTAATCTCACCATGTGGTACAGAACAGGTTGCATCCCATACCTTTCTTTCAAATGCATTTCCTCGATTAATGTCTAAGGGAAAATCAAATATTACCGATCTTTTTCTGAAATAGTTCTTAAATGTCTCGATTATCTCTGAAAAATAGTAAAAATCAAACAACATATTAGCATTGGGTGGAAGCTGCTTTCTCAACTCCCTGCTAACCATCTTTCTTTCCTTCTGGGGTAAAACTATAGCCCTTACCCCCTGATCAGTAGATGCTATTCCCATCCAGCCAAGTTGGGTATTAAAATATACATAACGATATATTTCTTGTTTTTCTGTTATTTCCATTGTGTTTTCCTATCAATGAAAATATGGCGGAGAGGGAGAGATTCGAACTCTCGGTAAGGTTTTAGGCCCTACAACTGCTTAGCAGGCAGCCCCAATCGGCCACTCTGGCACCTCTCCTTGTTTATAAGCGTTCAGGTATCAGTTCTCAGGTGTCAGCTTCAGACACCAAAGGCAAGTTAAGCTACGCAACCTATTCGTAGTAATCCACTTTAGCATGTGGATTCGGCATAACCAACCGCATAAACTTGTCCTCGACTCCGATCAGGGATGCGGTTATTATAAACTTTTCTGGTTTTTGGCTGAGGGCTGATACCTGAACCGCTTATCAAATACTGGCGGCGAGAATAGGATTCGAACCTATGGATAGGTTACCCCATCAACGGTTTTCAAGACCGCCGCATTAAACCGCTCTGCCATCTCGCCATGTTGAAAAGAATTTTTTATCACGAAATCACGAAAGGAAGAAAACACGAAAAGGTAGGACAGGCATTCTTGCCTGTCAACTGCTTCGTAATTTCTAAATTTCGTGCTTTCGTGATAAATATTTCTGATTTCCTAAAACTTTACCGTAGCCGACAAAAGATGGGTTCCACCGCCATCTGATTCTAATAAACCATAATCAATCTGATACAGCATATTTGGTGCAGTTGACCCTTCTACCGGCTTACTTCTTAATCCAAACCCAATGGTATGCATGCTCTTTCCATAAAACCCTGCCCTGACAGATAGCCTATCTGTCAGCCATTTTTCTACCCCAATCCTGACCTCACTTTGCATCTCGTTATCATACGCATCCTTAACATTGAAATAATAAATGTCAAGAGCAATAATAGTATCTTCATCAGGCATCCATGCTATCCCTGGTCTGAAGTTACGAGCATGCCGACGATAGCAGGAATACTTTTCTACATTTACATGCTGATCATATTTTTTCAAACATACAGGACACTCTGAATTAGTAGGAAGCCCCTCAAAGGCATGTCCCATATCACAAACATAGACATCCTTATTAAAGCTATACCTTGGTTCATTAACATCCTGGATTAATAATCCAAGAGTAATCTTATCCGATAGCTTATGCAGGAATCCAATGTCATATCCATTTACTTCAGCCTCACGCCCTAGTCCCTCGCGTGTAGTCTTGCCATTCTCCCATAGCCTAAAGTCATCCCTTTTCTCTAAGGCATGAGAATATCTGCGGATATTTACACCCATAGCTGTATTCTCAAACGCCCCTGTTCCCCATCCACCCATGGAGAGTGTCATCCAATCATCATTGCTATAATAGGTATGCTGATAAGTACCTTCAGTATCAGTACCATAAATAGAAAGATATTGATTTATTTCCTTAACATGACTTGCACCAATTCCGCCGTTTCCAATTTTTATCCCACCAGCGGCCCAGTTCTGATAATTAATAACAGCCTTATTATTTAATGTTTGCATGTAGGTCAACTCTATTCCCTGCAAATTGCCCATACCGGCAGGGTTCCAATAACAGGAATGAATATCATCAGCCACAGCAACAAATGCCCCACCCATAGACAAGGGTCTTGCTCCAAGACAGGCCTCTGTTGTTCCATTACAACCAAACACCATCAAGATGAGTGCCAGATGTGTTACCGCACCATATTCTATCAATCTTTTCATCGATTACCTCCAAATTATTTCAAGCTGATTATCTGCTATCAGCAAGACCGATTACCGATAACTGGTTACCGATTACACTTCTCAGACCTTCTCCGGCCACAACATTTCATACACCAGCGCAATCACCAGCCCAATAAACAAGCTATTTATTAATCCGGCAACTACCCACAACTCTGTCATGTCACCTGGTA
>JACQYP010000073.1 GCA_016208205.1 Candidatus Desantisiibacteriota bacterium
CATAGACAGGCAGGAATGCCTGTCCTACCTTTATTGTCCCCCCTCTTGCCCAATAATAAAAATCTCTACCCTTCGATTCTTAGCCTGACCCTCGGGTGTATCGTTAGCAGCAATTGGTTTACTATCTGCATATCCCTTTGTTTCCATCCGTTCTGCCTGAATCCATTGCTGAGCAAGATACCAGTATATAGTCTTTGCCCTTGAATCAGAAAGCTCTTGATTAGAAGGAAAAGCTGCTGTATCAATAGCACGATTATCCGTATGCCCCTCAATTCGTATCCTTATCTGAGGATGACAGTTCATAAATTCTACCAGAGCATTTAATTGGTTACAAAGTTCCTGAGTTATCATGGCACGGCCTGTATCAAACCTAATGTCAAATGACGGCAGGACAATTCGTTCATTACTATAGGTGCTACCTCCGCCAGAGGTGCTACCTCCTTTTTGCTGGATTGCAGGTTTTTCCTCAATCTTCTGCTCATGCTCAGGTTTTACCTCAGCAGCTATGGTAGCACTTCCAACGGTTGTCTTGGTTCCCGGCTCAACCTGTACTTGAGGTGCTACCTCCGGCAATGTTTTTGTCCCGGGTTGCGGCGCCTCTGGTGATGAGGGGACATGCGGCATTCGTTTTACAGACAATGATACCCGATGGGTCACATCCAGCAAGCCGTATGGTGCATAAGCATAATCTAATTGAATTCCTCCAAGCTTTAGTCCCATTCCAGCAGTAACACCAGTAGCCATTCCTGAGGATTTTCCATGTGTATTTGAGGTTACCTCATTTTTTATCCCCAGCCGCAAGGCAAGTGTGCGTGCCAACCAATATTCACACCCAGCATGAACATTTGAATCAAATCCACGAGTTTTGTTAACATCTACGGCAAGGTTCATTCCTCCCAGAGAGTAGCTTATCCCTGCCTTGATATTGAGCGGCAATGGATATGCCTTTTCGATAAATTGGACATCTGAGCCTATGTTTTGAACATTTAGTCCAAACCTCAGACCTCTGGATATTCGCCACAACATGCCTATATCCCCACCATAAGCAATGGCTTTTGCATCATCCATAGACATATTGATACATTTCATGTTCAAACCAAGTGAAAATCTATTGCTCAGTTGCCTGCCCAGGGAAAGCCCAAAAAGTGAATTGGCTGCATCAAATGTGCCTATGATTCCACCCTCATTTGTACGGTCAAACTCATTTGCCATAAGATAGTTGATATTAATCCCCAAGCCTGTTTTGCTTCCAATCTGTTGAACAAACCCAACCTGCTCCTGGTTTATTCCGGTAAGCCACTCAAGGTGCGTTGCCCCAAACTGACTGCCCTTGACATAAGCAAGCCCGGCCGGATTCCAGTAGTAAGCATAGACATCATCAGCCATAGAGCAAAACGCATCACCCATACCGGCAGCCCTTGCCCCTGCCCCAATCTTCAGGAATGTGGCACTGGTGGTATTGTTTGCTGCGAAAGCAGGCATGCTGCACATGAGTAATGTTGTTAATAGGAGTAATGCATAAGTCATCATATATTTATCCTCTTAAAGGTAGGACAGGCATTCCTGCCTGTCTATGCCTGTCTATGACAGGCATAAAGCTATTTCATAGACAGGCAGGGCATGTCCTGCTTATAACCGTTCACCGTGATAGGCTAACCTTTATTTCTTTCTTCGAAAAGACAGGCAGGAATGCCTGTCCTACTTTACAATCGCAAGCCTTTTTACCACTACATCCTGCAGCTCCCCAGCCACTACCTCAAGCTGCCAGATGTATATATCTGAGGCAATATCATTTATATCCCACACAAGCTCATTGGTATCATTATAACCAATACCATTACCCTTGATGGTTTGTATAAGCTCTCCGGCAAGGTTGTAGATACGCAGGGTAACATCTGCATCGGCATTCAAGTAGTAGCGAAAGGTAATGGCATTTGTCTGCTTTGCCGGGTTTGGGTATGAATAGGTCATATCCTTAACCAACAGTTTATCCCTGGCACCAATCCATGTCCGCAGGATAATATCCGGGATGCGTTCACTATCTTCTATATCAAGTAGCCTGTTTCCCTGCCCTCTGTTACCGCCATCTGCCTCAATGTAAATAATATCATTATTTGAATACTCAAATTGTGTCAAATAATCCCGTGTTCTGGCATTAAGTAGATCCACGAACCATCCCCCACCTGCATCGGTTAAAACAGAAAGGGGTGCGGATTCTCCGGTCAAGCCTTGTCCGTCTGCATCCTTAATGGTTACATATACTACTGCACCTTGAGCCGGGATCTTTCGATATTCATATACATAACCGGTAACAAAATCACTTCCAGGAGAGGTATTAAAAATAGACGCACCGGTTTTAATCAAGTAATGCCTTCCTTGATTATCATCTGTCCTCCCGGCACAAGCCACATTAAAGTAATACACAGTGTCTGGCTCAAGGTTTTCTACAGTCACATAATGAACATCACGAGACGCATTATCCGTAGTTGTGCTGCCAAGTGCTGCCTGAGTCCCATAGGATACACTGCCGGTTCCTACTGTCCCTGATCTCCAGCTTACAGTAAATCCACGGTTTGTAACATTGGTTATTCTAAGATGCTTAGGAATATCAAATACAAGAGGACCATTACCTGCTGGACTGTTAGTAGCACCTGTTACCTCAAAACTGTAGGAATATGTCCCTACTTCAGGTAATAAAGTTGAACAGGTATAGGTAGCACCAGTGGTACATGCCCCCACTACATAAGTCATGGGGCATGTCTTTATCACCTTATTATCCTTGTAGATAATTACCATTGGTTCACCAGATGTTGGCAGGTCACCATCAGCATCTGTGTACTTGACATTGTAGGTAAACCTTGTCCAAACATTGGCTGTCCTGGGCGTTAATGGCTTACTCACCATGGATAATACCGGCGGACGTTGGAGCGGTGGTGCGGTTGTACCCATTACTATCTGTGATGGGGCAGCCGTATTCCAGACATCATCTGATGCCTGAACAATGAAGTAATATGCTGTTGCAGCATTAAGCCCGGTGATGGTGACTGAAGTATTGGTAGCTAAAGGTGCGGATAACCCCCAATCAACAACCCTATCAGTTGATGTTGCATAGCGAATATGATAACATGATGCTTTGCCAATATTCCCATAATCACCGGATGCATCCCATTTTAAGGTAATAGAGTTGCGGGTTGATGATTGAATAGCAATATTGGTAACAGTTGCAGGCGGGATATGATCATTGCACAATTCCAGATCATATGCAGGTGTATCCTCATCAGTCATCAAGATCTGGCTCGCCACCCCATCAATTGCACCATTTACCCAGAGGTGCAGATAATCACCACTTGGTGAATACTTAAACAACTGTGATAGCGAAATATCCCTGAGGTTAACCAGATCCATTGACCAGCCATCCTCCTTTACCCTTGTAGAGCCAATGGCTGAAACCCCAAGAGTCTGACTGTTGTCACCATCTCGCAGTATTGCATAAACTACAGCACCTGATGCGGACAATGTTCCACCTTGCTTGAACACCTTGCCATATGCCAGATCACTTTTCTCTGGAATAATATCTATGCCGGTTTCTATATTACCACTTATTCCATTTCCATTGTCATAATAATAGGTTATTTGCTCCCTGAGCCCATCAACCGTAACCTGATGAATATCATCAACAGATGCATCTGTTGCCGTAGCATTCAGGTTACTGCTTTGAGTGCCATAGACTACCTGAGCCAAGCCGGATTGCAAGGTTGACCATGAAACCGTAAAACTTGTATCCGTAATATTGGTTACCTGATGGTCAGGAAAAGACTCAAGTATTATCGGTCCATTCTTCATGCAAAGATGGGCATCACTCGCAGTTCCAATGGCATTTCCGCCGTCAAGCTGATAGGTATATGTCCCTGATTGGGTAAATTGTTTGGAAAAGCTATACACTGCCCCGGTTGAAAAACTTCCTGAGGCAAATAGCATGGTACTTGTGCCCATAGAAATCCCTTCCCGATAAATCCCAACCCTTGGATAGCCAAGTGCAGGCGGGTTACCATCTGCATCCTTGTATCGCACCTGATAGACAATATTCATACCACTCGTACCTATCTCTGTCCGAAGCCCATCACCGGCAAAATTTGGCGTATGTAACCACTCGAGGGTTGCTTTGCTTGGCACAAGGGTAGTGGCAGTAGCAATATTTGATATTCCTGACCAGTTTGGCACCTCATCACATGCCTTTATGGCAAAATAATACGGTGTCCCGGACATAAGGTTTGATACGCTGCACTGTTGGTTTGTGCCGGCTGATTTTGGTACAGGCACACCAGAGGCAATGGATACATTAAGCCAGTTGGATTCAGTGATAGGATTAATAGAATAACGAACTTGATAATTGGTAGCTGTGCCTGTGTTTCCATCATCACCAGGTGATGACCATTTGAGAACAGCAGATGTCTGCCCAATTGCTCCTAATGAAAGGTTTGTTATTGCGGCTGGGGCAATAGTATCGGTTGATATCCTGATATATTGGCAGGGGTAATCATTAGCTGTGTCTGTAATCAGTCTGCCTGTCCCATCTGCGCCACCTTGAACAAAGATAGAGAGACTGTCGCCTGATATTGAATACTTAAAAAAAGCTCCTTGATCGCCTGTTCTAACATTAGCCAGAGGAATACTCCAATAGCCATCTGATTCAACAACCACTGACCATTCTGAAGAAGTGCCGGGAGAATCCTTGCCATCTGTGTCGCAAATCTTGAGATATACAAGTGATCCCTGAGCTATAGTCCAATCAGCCTTGTATACTTGACCATATACAGTGTCTGTCCCTGTAGGTATCCCAATGTCTGGACCAGTGGCTATGGAATAATGCTTTCCATTATTATCATATTTAATCCCGCCAGAGATAATGTCATAATAATATGTAGTATTTGGAGATAGCCCTGTTTTAATCTCAACATGATGGGTAGTAGATAAACGATTATCCACAGCCAGAAGATTGATACTATTTGTGCCCTGACCATAGGAAATAGCCGCTGTACCGGGTGTATCGGTAATCCATGAGATAGCAAATTGACCGGAGGCAATATTGGTTTGCTTTATCTGGCTTGGCACATTAGCAAAAGCAGGGGTTATCAGGAACAAGCCGGTAAAAAAAAACATGATTCTGATAAAAAACATCTTATTACCTCTATCTTAGGCTATCAGGCTGTAGACTGTTAGGCTGTAGGTTGGATATCTATCCCTCTCACCTTTATTTTCCTCCTAACAGCCTACAGTCTAAATGCCTACAGCCTATCTGAGTATCGTTCTATTTCAAATACAGATTCCTTGCCGGCATACAGGCACCGGTATCTATCCGTGTCTTGATTTCCGTTCCATTTTCTGCATACACATCTAAATAGAGCAGATCCCCTTGCCTTGAGAAATCAAACAGCCCCTTACCATCTTGTGTTCGCAAGTTTACCAGATCATAGAACCAATATCCATTCTCATCTGTCAGACATGAAGAAAGATTAGACTTATCCTTTGTGCCCTTACCATCTCCATCCTCAAGCCAGAGGGATACCATACATCCTGCAGCAGGCTTATGACCATTAAACACTTGTCCATAGGCAAGATAACTATTTTGTGGGATGATAGCTGTTGCAGTAGTAAATGTTCCCTTAGACAATAGCTTATTATCGATGAGCAATTGATAATAATATGTAGTAACAGGAGACAAGTTGTCTATAGAAACATAATGAATTTGACTCACCGTTTTGCTCCCACGAACATCATAAGCACTCAAAGTCAGAGATCCTTGAGACAATCCATAATTCACCCGACATGTACCTGTGCCCTCATTAATACAGGCAAGAGTTACAGCAGAGTCTGTGGTATTACTCAGCGTAACATCCATAGCAGCATGACTGCTTGTTGCCATGCCAAGCACAAACAATACAAAGAATAATCTTCTCATAGCCGTTTACCTCCTTGTAGATAGATTGAAAACCAATTATACTCAACAAGGGTCTAATCTGCGATTTTAAGACATAACTACGAAAGGTCACGCAAAGTCTAATTGGTCAGCAAGCAATGAGGAAAATTACCAACTCGTCATTGCGAGGAGCTACTGCGACGAAGCAATCTCGCTGCGATAAGAATTAAAAGTATACCAGAACTACTCATGTTCAAAGTTCAAGGGTTCACGGTTCAAGGTTAGAGATCGATAAAGCTTGTCCCTGCGAATGCAGGGAATTGAACGGTTGAAGATATTGCTGTTTGGCAATCAGCACACAAATTGACAACGCAAGGCTCCTAACCGTGAGCCAGACAACCTGAGTAGTTATAGTATACCAGAAATAACTCCAAATGTCAAATAAATTTCACGCCCGGCCAACAATTCTAATTATGACATTTTAGGCACTTTTTCACCGCAGAGACGCAGAGTTCGCAAGAGAAATCGCGGAGAAAAAAGGAAAACTAATGATGAATATATCAAAGGTCAATAAGAAATTTGCCGTCGATCGTGTTTCTTTCGTGCCTTTCGTGGTTATATCTTAAAAATCACAGATTATGCATTTGTTGAGTATATATGGAGTGCGAAAGCTTACTTGCTTTCGCTTTTCCGCTGGCTTAGACTAAACCGTACCTGAAGGTGTTTGCTTCATACAGCTAAAGCGGCAGTAAGTAAGTTGCCGCTCCCTGCATTCGCAGGGACAA
>JACQYP010000074.1 GCA_016208205.1 Candidatus Desantisiibacteriota bacterium
GTTCAGAACCGACAACCGTGAACGGTTACAGATTGTTTAACCTCTGCGAACTCTGTGTAATCTCTGCTGAACTCTTGCGTTAAAAAAAGTCGTTTGCACAGGTTGAAAAATTTTTGGAGGTGATAAGAACTGGAGCCAATTTGGACAGTTATACTCATCGAGGTCACAGATAACGATTTTGCTCACCTATAATACGGTCCGTGCAACGCACCGTACATTATATAACCACGAAAGACACGAAATACACGAAAATTAATAATCGGACAGAACTTTTCGTGTTCTTTCGTGCCTTTCGTGGTTATGTCTTAAAAATCGCAGATTATGCCCTTATTAAGTATAGATGAAAATGATAATGTTTACCTGCAATCAAGATACGAGTTTTGATACTATGCAATTAGACAAAGGAGAAGTTAGAAAAACCACTGATAACATGGTTTGCCTGACACAGCCAATTATGAAAAGAGTATACATGGATTATAATGCCACAACTCCGGTACATCCGGCAGTTGCAGAAGAAATGGAGAAATACATATATGAGTATTTCGGCAATCCTTCAAGCGGTCATTGGTACGGCAAAAAAACCCGTGAGGGAGTGGAAAAAGCAAGAAAACGGATTGCAGTTTTGCTCGGTTGCAAGCCCGAAGAGATTGTTTTTACAAGCGGAGGAACAGAAGCAAATAATCATGTAATCCGTGGTGTTGCAGAGACATTCAGAAATAAAGGGAATCACATTATCACAAGCGTGATAGAACATCCTTCGGTAATAAAACCCTGTCAATATCTGGAAAAGAAAGGATATGAAATAACATATCTGCCGGTAGACCGATATGGAATGATTAATCCTGACGAGCTAAAAAAAGCAATTAGATCTTCAACGATTCTTGTTACCATAATGCATGCAAATAATGAAACAGGAACGATTCAACCGATAAAAGAAGTTTCAGGTATTGCACGAAGCAAAAAAATTCTGGTTCATATAGATGCAGCACAAAGCATAGGAAAGATACCTGCGGATGTACATGAATTAAATGTTGATTTTCTTACTGTTGCGGGACATAAATTATACGCTCCAAAAGGAGTGGGGGCACTCTACATAAGACGAGGTATCCAGATTCAACCATTGATACTCGGTGCCGGTCATGAAAGCGGAAGAAGGGCTGGAACTGAAAATGTCATTGAAATTGCAGGATTAGGAAAAGCATGTGAAATCTTGGAAAAGACGAGAAATGAGAATTCAGAACGAATAAAAAAATTGCGTGATAAATTATATCGCGAATTATTGAATACCGGAATAAAGATAAAACTCAACGGTCATCCCGAATGTTGTCTTCTAAATACATTAAATATAAGTTTTACCGGATTTGACAGCCATGAATTACTGAAAAAAATCCCTCACATCGCAGCATCAACAGGTTCTGCCTGTCATTCAAATGTAAAAGAGCCATCCAGTGTTTTGACGGCAATGGGCATAAAACCCGAAGACGCTTTTGGTGCAGTAAGATTTAGTTTGGGTATCTGGACGACCAAAGAAGAAATTGATTTTGCTGTAAAAAAGCTGGAAAGAGCATTAACATTAAGGGAAGGAATTGAATAATGGAAGAAAAAAAGACGCAGGATTGTATGGTTTGTGGTAATGGGCTTGAGTATTTAGCCTTACCCACTTCTGCTATCTGCACATATTGTAGCAAGAAAAAAGAGGGATATTTTTGCTGCCCGGCTGGACATTATGTTTGCGAGGAGTGACATGGAAGGGATTCATTAGAGATAATCAGCCGGTTCTGCTTGACCTCAAAATCCACCAACCCACAGGAGATGGCAAATACAATCATGAAGCATCCAAAGATACACATGATTGGTCATGAGCATCATCCTATGATTGCCAGGGTGCTGGTGGCGGCATATAAGAATTTGACCGGCAAGATTGGTGATGATGAAATTCGTGAAGCAATTGCGGGGACATACCATTCCGGCCGGCTACTGTGGTCTTTACGGGACAGATGGGGCGGCTATAGCCTGCGGAATAGCTTTGAGCGTTATCCTGAAAGCCACCCCACTTTCTGACACAGAGAGAATAATCGCTAATATGATGACCTCAAGGGCATTGGCTGCCATAGCCGGTCATCGAGGTTCAAGATGTTGTAACGAAGCACCTGGGTAGCAATTGAGACAGCTATTCAATATATTCGTGAAGCACTCAAGGTGGAGATGGGGTATATTCCAGCTTCAGAATTAAAATGCACGCATAGCCACAGGAACAAACAATGTAGTAAGGTGGATTGCAGATTTTACCCGGGAGAGGTGGAATGGGAATGAATTATGAGATGTCAGACCTGTCAGACATCAGGAAAAAGGAAGCAAGAAAAACAGTTAGAATATTTGCAGCAGCCTCATTCTTAAATGATCTGGGCTCTGATATAATTTATCCCATCTGGCCATTGTTCGTAACATCTGTTCTGGGTGCAAATATGGCTGTCCTTGGATTTATAGATGGACTGGGAGATGCAATAGTCTCAATATCACAAGCCGCTTCCGGTTACATCTCTGACAAAATAAGGAAAAGAAAGATTTTTATCTGGACAGGGTATCTGTGTGGCTCGTTATCAAGGATTGGTTATGCCTTATCTACGGTTTGGCAACATCTGATTCCATTTAGAATTTTAGACAGGGCAGGAAAGATAAGGGGTGCACCGAGAGACGCTATTATTGCCGATATTTCCACACAAGAAAATAGGGGTAAAAATTTTGGTCTTCTTCGAGCTATGGACCATCTTGGCGCTGTATGTGGTATTCTCATCTGCATTTTATTTTTTAAGATTTTGGGATATAGAAATTTGTTTTTAATAGCCGCGATACCATCAGTAATTAGTGCCTTATTAATCCTCTCCTTGATAAAAGAAAGAAAGCTATTGGATGTTAGAATCTACAAGGGACTTACCCTGAAAAACTTAGATAAGAATTTTAAATTATTCCTGCTATTGAGTTCTTTTTTTGCTCTCGGTTCTTTCAGTTACTCTTTTCTGCTGATATACGCAAAGGAATTTGGTTTTCAAGTAGCATTCGTACCTGTGTTGTATCTGGTATTTACTCTTGTTGCATCTGTTGTGTCTCTTCCCTTTGGAAGGCTTTCAGATAAGATTGGAAGAAAACAGGTATTGATTGTTTCCTATATCTTGTGGGGACTGACCTGCCTAAGCTTTATCTTTGTTCATGGTTATTTGGCGATTATCCTGACATTTGTTTTGTATGGTTTGCATAAAGGTGCGATGGAACCTGTCCAAAAGGCTTACGTATCAGAGCTATCACCAATAGAATACAGGGCAAGCAGTCTGGGTGTATTTAACATGATTGTTGGTTTATGTGCCCTGCCGGCTTCATTTATTGCCGGGATACTCTGGGATAAAATCAATATATTTATGCCATTTTATTTCTCCATAATTTTGACAATTGTGTCAATTATAATGTTGATATTTGTAAAGGAAGAAATGAGACCAGAGGATGATTTAGTAAAGATGCCCAAAGAGAGTAATGGGGTTTCCTGATTTTGTGTCTTCGTGGTTAATTCTGTTTGCACAGCTCGAAATATTTTATTGACAAAATAAATTTATTTTGTTATAATATTCGTATAATCGATTATAGGAGCATAGAAGATGAAAAATGAGTTAAAGCTATTTAAGGCATTGTCAAACCAAACGCGGCTCAGGATTATGGTTCTTTTGTCGGAAAAGGAGCTTTGTGTTTGTCAGTTGGAATGGGCATTGGGATTAACGCAGGTAAAGGTGTCCCGGCATTTAACGGTATTGAAAAACGCCGAGCTTGTTCAGGATAGACGCGAAGGACTGTGGATATTTTACTCTCTTACCGAACCAGGAAACGAATTAGAGGAAACGATTCATAATTACCTCAAAGACTATTTTCCCAAAAAATACGATTCATTCAAGAAGGATATTGCCAAAATGAAAGAATGTGAGTCAAAACCATTAGAGGAATTTTGTACTATCAGGAGGTGAACGATGTTTTAAGGGATGGTTATGGTAACCCATAACCCGGCTGTAGCCGTTGATGCCAGAAGAAGGCTGCGATTAGCAGGCGAAAGATTGATGGAATAATGTCGTGTCAACCTTAGAATGACGGTAAATGGTAGCCGAACTCCCTGCATTCACAGGGACAAGCCCCTGCATTCGCAGGGACAAGCTTTAGGTTGCGTAATGCTGCAACACAGACTAAAGCCTGTGGCTATTGAACTCGAAAGGAGAAATTATGAAAGAAAAGATAAAACTGAATATTTTTGAAAAATATCTTACCCTATGGGTCTTTTTATGTATCATTGCCGGAATAGTATTGGGCAGAATTGCTCCAGATGTTGCTGTAAGATTGGATTCTTTCTCTATTTATCAGGTTTCCATCCCTATTGCGATAGGTCTTTTTTTTATGATGTACCCCATTATGGTAAAAATAGACTTTGCCGAGGTAATAAAAGCAAGCAAGACACCCAAACCGGTTTTACTGACCCTGTTTATCAACTGGGCAATCAAGCCTTTTACCATGTATGCCATTGCCACGCTGTTTCTGGGATATATATTTCGCGGTTTTTTATCGGGTACAGAGATTGTAAAATCAGGGCAGGAGGTTGAGCTATGGAGAAGCTACATCTCCGGCTGTATCCTCCTGGGGATTGCTCCATGCACGGCAATGGTGCTGATGTGGGGTTCTCTGGCAAAAGGTAATGACGGACTCACATTGGTTCTGGTCGCTATAAATTCACTGACAATGCTTGTCTTGTATGGCCCTTTGGGTGGATTTCTGCTTGGTGTCAATGCCATGCCGATTCCCTGGCAAACCATCTTGCTTTCAGTGATGATCTATGTTGCCTTACCATTAGCAGCCGGATACCTCTCACGCAAGTGGATCATCAAAATCAAAGGGATAGATTGGTTTCAGGAGAGATTCCTGCATTGGCTTACGCCGATTAGCATCATTGCCCTCTTTTGAGGTGGCCATTGCCACGGCCACAATGTTATTTGGTTTATCATCAGGTGCAGCCCTGGCCACGGTAGTAGGTGTCTTAATTGAAGTGCCCCTGATGCTTGGATTGGTGTCATTTTGTAAGCGTACCTGTCATTGGTTTAAGGAAGTAGACGAAGCGTCTCGCTGTTGTTGACAGCATGGTGCTTTCAGCAGGTAAGATGTTATCCAAAGATGAGATTAAAAAAATCATTACAGGAAGTAAAATTTCTTGCGAAAGTTTGTTGACAAAAATCCCATAATAAAGTACAATTAAAATGTGACTTAAAATTCAAGCAGGGGTGCTTACAGGGCAAACCGCATCCTGAATTTTTGCCGGATATTTTCCACCTTCTTCTACCCCCTCTTACCCCTCGCCGGCAGGGAACAAGGAATGTAGCACAGACATTCTTGTCTGTGATTCTTTGTATATCCTTCAGATGATGTGGCCAAGTAGTCTAAATCACAGACAGGAATGTCTGTGCTACTTGTATCCTCAACTGGCGAGGAACATGAGTTTGTAGGGACAGGGCAATGCTCTGTCCCTACCTATGTTTACGCTGTTGAAATATGTTCAGATATCCTATTGCCTGTACCTGGATGAATAAATTTAGGGTGCAATTTGCCCTGGAGTGTGAACGGTTACATAATTACTACTTGATAATTGATAATTTTACTTCAGGAGGTGTGAAATGTTACGGTTGTGTATTTGTTTGATTGCTATGAGTCTTATTGGGTGTCAATATCCTGTGCAAGGGAAGCAGGAGTCAGGAGTCGGGGGGCAGGGGGCAGAAGTCAGGAGTCAGGAGGCAGAACCACAAATTCCAAGTCCTGCACCCTCAGGTGAAAGCCTTGCTCCAGCCAAGGGGACAGAGACTGTAGCGGCAGTAGTTCAGCAAAAGCCTGAAAAACCTGAAAAGCCTGCTGAGGTTATTAATATTCAATGGGTTAACTCCTTTGATGAGGGGTTGGAAATGGCTAAGGCAAGGAATTGTCCATTGATGGTTGATTTTTCTGCCGAGTGGTGTGGATGGTGTAAAAAATTGGATGAGGAGACATGGACAGACAAGAATGTCATCCAGCTTGCCCAGAGATTTGTCTGTGTTAAAATAGATTGTGACACAGATAGACAAACCCCTGCTCGATATGGGGCAAGATCACTGCCAACCATTCTATTCATAACCCCTGATGAGAAGGTTATTCATCATGTGCTTGGGTACAGGAATCCAGAGGATATGATTGCGGAGATGAATAAGGCAGGGCAATAGTTCACCTCAGAGAGCACAGAGCACAACAGAGGCGAGAAGGAGGAAATGCGATGAAATTTGTCAATAAGTTATTATTCTGGCTGGAAATGTTTTTAGGGCTGATAATCATATCCATTGTTATTTTTGGACTGGTGATGTTTATTGGGTTAATCTCTCAACATCAGATTGCCTCATGGACTGAATTTCACTCAACCTTTGAGATAATTATGAGCAATATTTTTCTTCTGGTCATAGGGTTAGAGATGGCGATAATGATGATCAGACGAAAGGTGGAACTTTTACCTGAGATATTAGCCTTTGTCATTGCCAGAAAATTGCTGCTTCTTACTACAGGAATTTACGAGATTATGCTTGGTGTCCTTGCCATTGCCGGATTATTTGCTGTTCGCAAATATCTGATCAAATGTGAAGGATGCCTTAACTTTGAGCGATTGTGTGCAAGTGGTGAGGCTAAGTTGGAGAAAGAAGATGAGTAGTAGGCGTGGTTTCCATACCACGAGAAAATCGTAAATACGAGGAGGTGATATGATATGTGCGATTGTTGTGGGAATAAAAAGCAGGAAAAGCTGATACAATATGAATGTACTTGCGCAGCAGATTGTGATTGTCCTATCATTGAGTTTGATGAAGAGCCGGAGGCAGTACCTTACTGCTGTGGTGTTCCAATGGAACGAGTAGAAAAATGAAGGAAATTTAGACAGGTAGGGTGCATTTCATGTACCAAATTATGAATACGGTGCGTGTAACGCACCCTACATTCAAGAAAGGCACGAATAAAGCCGTTCCTCCTTAACCATTTATTCATACACAGAGAAACACAGAGTATTTTCAAGATGTTTTTATAGTGTTAGTCTACACTGTAGGAGCAGGTCTTGCACCTGCCCTCTCCTTACATGATGATTTTCCATCAATTCTCCGTGTTTCTCTGTGCTCTCTATGTCTTTGTGGTGAATAGTTACAAAATTAAATAAGAAACCTCTGTGTCTGGGGCAGAGATACAGAAAAAAGTGGCTTAATTGTTGAATGAAAAATTATGATTTATGGTGAATCAAGACAATTTGACCCCAATAGTCTCCCAATCATTTTTATTGACAAGCTATAGATAAAAGGGTATACTGATAAATATGGAATTCGGTTTCCCCGGTTTTTCCCCTTATTCATCTCATGCTTATTTGGGAAAATATGGGATGTGTCCCCATTGGTTTTGTTTTTACGGCAGCTTACTTGCTGCCGTTTTTGCGGTACAGCAACTTGCAGAGCGAAAGCAAGTAAGCTTTCGCAAAGCAAAGCGAGAGCAAGTAAGCTCTCGCACTCCAAACTTCGTGATAAATTCCCCTCGCTGTATAGTTACAAAGGAACATAAATAATGGCTGCAGAAAACAAGGTGTCAGGTATAAATAATTGGCCAAAGGATGATAGACCCAGAGAAAAGTTGCTCAAGAATGGCGTGGGAGCTTTGAGTAATTCCGAGCTTCTGGCAATTCTTATCAGGACAGGCACCCATGGCTTAAGTGCCATAGACCTTGCACGGGGAGTCATGAATAAATTCGGCACATTCAGGAATATGGCTCATACAGATGTGCGGGACTGGAAGGAATTCAAGGGGTTGGGAAATGCTAAAATTGCCCACATCCAGGCCGCTCTTGAGATTGGAAGGCGTTATCGTGAGGATGAGGTAACCATTGAAAAGCAAAAGATTGCCTCAGCCAGAGATGTTGTCAATATTATCATGCCTCAACTACGGGACATGAAAACTGAAATTTTTAAGGTCTGAATATTCGATATAAGCAACTGATGAGTTTTTCATCTGTTGATATCCAATCAAAGCGGTAACTTGATTCTCAGAAAAAAAGTTACTTTTTTCGAAAAAATTATTGGTAAGGTAAAATTTTTTCAAAAATTTTACCTTACCCACAAAACCATTCAA
>JACQYP010000075.1 GCA_016208205.1 Candidatus Desantisiibacteriota bacterium
AATATTATCAACAATGGGCTTTGCAATATCTACAGGCATTAATTGAACTAAATTGCCGCTGGATAGATACCCTAATTTTAAGTTATACTTAACCTTAACCACTTTCTGATGTTTTAGAATAGGAAGATCAACCTGTTCTGAAGCAAAATTTACAATCTTTATCTTTGGTTTAGAAGCGGTTACTGTTTTCCCCAGGGTATGCGATATAGATGCTGCTGAAGAATCTATCATCTGTCCCAATGCCTCGCCAAGGGCACCAAGATACAGATCATTTATCTCCTTTGGTGGTGCTTTTCCATCTCCACCCATCATGATATCAGCAATAAGTGTTCCCTGCTCTTTTAAGAAGATAAGATATGTATGCCCTGTAATCCCGCCGGAATAATCAACCTCTACAGCAATGGCCGGTCCGGGGATATCAAGGGTTATATTGTTCGGGTTTACAGTCTCTACCTGTGGGGTAGAGATATCCACCTGTTTATTTAAGATAGTAGAAAGGGATGTCATTGCTGCCTGCATAGCCGGAGCAAGTACTGTAGATAATGCTTGTCTTTCTTCCCCGGATAAATCCTTAACCGGTAAGGATGGCACTTGTTCCATTGTCTCTATCTGTTGCTGCCCACCTAAAAGAGCATCCAATTCTTCCTGAGAAACCTCATTATTTATATCCTCAGCCATAAAATTAGCCTCCTTTTTATTCAATTTTATCACAAAAAACATGGGATGTCAACAAATTTATTATTGAAAATCCGATAAAATACATGGGCACTCCATTTGCCTGTTCTCTTCTGCCAGGATTAAGGTTAATATTCCTATGTCGAGGGTAATCATCCTGGCTGTAGCCCTCTGCTGCTTTATCAAGTCCAATAGCCCTTTCGGGCTAAGTAGAGATAATCATTTATTTTCATCAATAATGTGTCCGTCTTTCAAGTGACACACCTTTTTTGTCCTTTCAGCCACTGCCTGATTATGGGTAATAATTACCACTGTCATCTTGCTTTCCTCATTAAGCCGGCAGAGTATGTCCACAACCTCTTCGGCTGAGGTTGAATCTAAGTTTCCTGTAGGCTCATCTGCAAGGATAAGTTTGGGTGAGTTTACCAGTGCCCTGGCAATAGCTACCCGTTGCTGTTCACCGCCGGATAATTCTGTAGGTTTATGATTTACTCTATGTTTTAACTAAGGGATTGTCTATAAATAACTGTTGCAACTTTATGTTATTTGTGATATAATATAAAGTATGAATATTGAAAAAATTAAGAAAAAATTTGAAGCATTGAGTCCTTATTTAAATGAACAAACGAGAAGGCTGGTAGCCGCATCAGAAACTATTGGTGAAGGATACGGGGTTATTTTGATAGTAAGCCGATATACTGGGGTTTCACGAAGAGCAATATCTATAGGGATAAAAGAATTAGAAGCAGCTCCCAAAGAGAAACTTCAGGATAAAACACATATTCGCAAGGAAGGTGGAGGACGGAAAACGATTATCGAGAATGATCCCACTCTCAAGATTGATTTGGAAAACCTACTTGAACCAGCAACGCGTGGAGAACCAGAATCGCCACTTAAGTGGACATGCAAAAGCTTAAGATTGCTTGTTAGTGAGTTGGCAAAAATGAACCATACTATTAATCATCAGACTCTTGCAAACTTACTTCGTGATATGGGATATAGCTTGCAAGCTAACAAAAAGACAGTTGAAGGGAATCAATCGCCTGATCGAAATGAACAGTTTAACTATATAAATGAGAAGGTTAAAAGTTTCCAACATTGTGTGCAACCAGTAATTTCAGTTGATACGAAGAAAAAGGAAATAGTCGGTAATTTTAAAAACAAAGGTCAAACTTGGAGACCGAAAGGTAACCCAGAAGAAGTAAATGTTCATGATTTTGAGGATAAAGAACTTGGGAAGGCCACACCTTTTGGTGTCTACGATTTAATTGAGAATACAGGATGGGTAAATGTTGGATTAGATCATGACACTTCTGCATTTGCAGTAGCAAGCATTCGTGGATGGTGGGAAAACATGGGTAAAATAGTCTATCCTTCGGCTGATAGACTAATGATTACTGCAGATTGTGGTGGGAGCAATGGTTATCGGAGAAGGCTTTGGAAAACGGAACTCCAATCATTTGCAAATGGAACAGGATTATCCATACATGTAACTCATTTTCCGTCAGGTACAAGTAAATGGAACAAAATTGAACACAGGTTATTTTCATTTATCAGCCAAAACTGGCGAGGTAAACCACTTATAAACTATGAAGTAATTGTAAGTTTAATAGGTTCAACAAAAACAAAAAAAGGATTGAAAGTTCAGTGTAGACTTGACGAAAACAAGTACCAAAAAGGGATCAAAATAACTGATGAAGAAATGGATGCATTAAATATTGAACGCGCTAACTTTCATGGCGAATGGAATTACATAATACATCCAAAAATCAATACTTGATATAGTTATTATTAGACAGTCCCTAAGACAGTAAATATAGCTATTGATGATGTACTGACAAAGAAGCAAAAGGAAAAACGAAGTACTAATAAAGAAGAGAGTAGAAAATCAAAAGAAAAGAAATATGTAGCTAATACAGTGGTACATATTCAGAAAGAAGAGAAGTCTTATGTTCTAAGTGGTTACAGCACAGTCAATATTTTTCGACCTGTGCAATCGGAATTTATCACAAAGGCACAGAGACACAGAGACGATTCCCTGCATTCGCAGGGACAAGGTTGTTACATAAATAATTAGCCTCGTAGAGGCGATCTGTTTGTAGATGGAATTAAATTAAGCAAAATTAGCTCCAGAGGAGCGACCTGAAAAAATGGATTGAATGATATAGATCGCTCCTACGGAGCTTTATGTTGTGGGGTGGGTACTTTTTCTACAAACAGATTGCTCCTACGGAGCAAATTTAGGGATAAGGTCAAAGATAAATATTATAATTATTTTTTTGTTTACCTAATGACGGTTTTTGTGCATAGTGAATTCCGATTGCACAGCTTGGAATTTTTTTTGCATGACCCCTGGGAATCCTTCCTCTATGAACCTCTATCCTACCTATGCCATTGGTACCTGTCTGCGTCGCAACACAACAGACAGACATAATCATCGTCTGCCCTTAGGAGCTGTCAATAAATAAACTTTACAATTTCCTCTCCTTAATCACCGCCAGCTGGGGACATTTGATGCAAACGAGAAGTAACAGCTTGCAGGAGTTTATTTGTTGATGGCTACTTATAGTGGATTTTTCAGAAATTTATTAAAAAACACTTGATTTTTTACTTGAGGTATGTTAAAATTATAGTAATTATTCAGGTTCACGGTTCAAAGGTTCAAGATTCAAGGTTGGAAAGCGATGAAAGACGCAACAACCCTGAACTTTGAACCGTGAACCATGAAGGGAGATAACTTGAGTAGTTACAATATAGTTATCTAAGATAAAAGGAGAGGTTCATGAAAAGGTTGCATTTTTTCGGTTTGGTTATGGGTGCTTGTGTTGTTTTCTCAGGTTGCGGACAAGGGGGTGCTAAGTCACCAGCTCTTGCTACGGTAAATGGTGAACAGATTACTGTGGCAGATATGGACAAACAATTGGAGGAGATGCCGCCTGCATATCAGGAAATGTTTTCAGATCCAATAAATAAAGAAAAATTAGTAACAAGATTAATTAAAGAAAGGCTTCTTCTTCAGGAAGCAAAAAAGGCTAAGTTAGAGCAAAGAGATGATATTAAGAAAAAGATAAAAGCCATGAATGATCAGTTATTGGTTCAAGAGGTAATCAAGCTGAATGTTATTGAAAAGATAACAATAAGCGAGAAAGAGGTGGCAGATTATTATAAGGCAAATGAAGAAAAGATACAACAATATGCCAAGGGGAAAAGCTTTAATGAGATAAAGGGGCAGCTTAAAGAGATAGCCCTTCAGGAAAAACAGAATGGTCATTTTGAAAAATGGATCAAAAAGTTAGAGGATGAGGCCAAGATAACAAAAAATATGGAATTGCTTAATCCCCAGAAAAAGGCTGATGTCAAAAAAGGGGAAAATGCTAAGGAAGGTACAAAGCGTGCAGGAACATCCACTGGACAGGCTGGTTAAAATAATTGCCAAACTCCGTTCACCAGAGGGTTGTCCATGGGATAGGGAACAAACGGCTCAGACCCTTAAGCCATATCTTGTTGAGGAAACATATGAGGTCTTAGAAGCAATTGATGAGGGCAACCCTGAAAATCTGAAAGAGGAAATGGGTGATCTGCTTGCTCAACTTCTCATTCATATCCAAGTTGTCTCTGAACAGGGCTTGTTTGATATTACTGATGTCTTAAATACAGCCTGTGAAAAACTCATTAGAAGACACCCCCATGTGTTTGGGGATCTAAAACTTGAAAGCGTAGCAGAGGTAATGGTTCATTGGGAGGCAATCAAGAGACGGGAAAAAGGGCTTAGTGCGAAAGATATTTCTGCTATTACAGACAAGGTGTTAGAGGGAACCTCGAAGACACCTTGTCCATACAAATCAGTGCTCAACGGCATACCAAAAAACCTACCATCACTCCTATTTGCTCATTGTGTTCAGGATAAGATAGAACGAGTTGGCTATAAATGGCCAGGGGAACAAGAAATACTGGAAAAGCTGACTGCTGATACTGATAAGCTGAAAAGTGTGTGTCAAGAAGGTGATCTGAATACCTTCGAGGGACTGATTGGTACATTACTCTTCAGCTTGGTCTCTCTGGCAAGACAGAAAAATGTTGATGCTGAGGGTGTGCTGAGACGAAGGGTGAAGGAGATAGGGGAAGAATTGGTGGAGGAAGGAGGGAGTAGATAAAGATGCGCAGTTTCACTACGGAAATTGGTGAGATAAATCTGAAAAGATCATGTCTATGTTGCTGTAGCTCTTCAAGCAAATAAGTATATTGTTACAAAGGATAGTGATTACGAAAAGGCAAGAGGGGTTATGACTGAATTGGGCATTACTTTTGAAGGTGCTGAGACTGCATGTTGTACCTTGTGAAATGTAGAATATGACAATACTAATTAAATAGATGCGGCTACAAAAGTGCCATTCCATGAAAAGGATTTGATCTGTTGCGGAACAATTCCCTATCCTAAAATGAAGAGGTTCATCATACATAATAAATTTACAGCAATAATTGAAAAAGATGAGGAATGGTATATTGCCTATTGTGCAGAACTCTCAGGGGCTAATGGTCAAGGAAGAACAAAAGAAGCATGTTTGAAAAACTTGGCTGAGGCAATTGAATTGATTCTGGAAGATCGACGACAAGATTCCTTACGAGGCATCTCTAATGATGCAGTAGCAGAATTGGTGGCAGTAGGATGAAGAGGAACGACTTAATAAAGTATTTGAGACAGAATAGTTGCTATCTCAAGCGTGAAGGCAATTCTCATTTTTTATGGTGTAATCATTACAGGGCATACAGAAGCTGTGCCAAGGCATATAGAAATACCAAACAGATTAGTACGAAAGATTTGCAAGGCATTATCAATAAAGGAAATTGGATAACAAATAAACAAAGGAGCTGTAACCATGATCAAAGTCAAGCGAGCAATAATAAGTGTTTCAGATAAAACGGGTTTGATCCCGCTGGCGAGTTTTTTGTCGGATATTGGCTGTGAAATTCTTTCTACAGGCGGTACGGCATCGATATTAGCTGAGGCAGGGTTTAAGGTTATCCCTGTATCTGATGTTACCCGCTTTCCAGAGATGTTGGATGGCAGGGTAAAAACCCTTCATCCAAATATCCATGGCGGAATTCTTGCTCAACGAACTTCACATCACATGAGCCAGCTTAATGAGCATTCTATTACCACGATTGATCTTGTTGTGGTTAATCTATATCCTTTTGAGGCAACGGTTTCTAAACCCAATGTTTCTCTTGAAGAGGCAGTTGAAAATATTGATATTGGTGGTCCGACCATGATTCGGGCAGCAGCCAAAAACCATATGTTTGTTGGGGTAATTGTTGATCCATCAAACTATAAAGAATTAATCCTCACCATGCAGGAGAATGATAACTGCATTCCAGAGGAGACAAGCTTTAAGTGGGCAGTGGAGGCTTTTACCCACTGTGCTGCCTATGATACGGTTATCTCTCAATACCTTTATCAGCAAATTCCCAGTGCTCCGGAGTTCCCGGAGATATTAAACCTTACCTACCGAAAACATCAAGGGCTGAGATATGGTGAAAATCCTCATCAAAATGCAGCCTTCTACCATCAAGTGAGCAGTCTTGAGCCATGTGTGGCTACTGCCCAACAAATTCACGGCAAAGAGCTTTCATTTAACAATATCCTTGATTTGAATTATGCGATAGAGCTGACAAAGGAGTTTAAGGATATATCTGCATGCATAATTATTAAACACAATACCCCGTGTGGTACGGCTATATCCAAAAATCAGGCAGATGCCTATCAGCTTGCCTTTGAGTGCGACACTGTCTCTGCCTTTGGTGGGATTGTTGGATTTAATGAATGCGTGACCACGGATACGGCTAAGAAATTAACGAATATCTTCTTAGAGGCAGTTGCGGCTCCGGATTATGAGCCTGAAGCACTTGAGATATTAAAAGCCAAAAAGGATTTGCGTATTCTTAAGGTTAATCCACCAAATCCTGGGGTAGCGTTACCAGAGATTGATATGAAAAAAACCATTGGTGGAATGTTGGTGCAGAATCGTGACCTCAAAGGAGTGTTACCGGAACAGCTAAAGGTGGTTACTCAAAGGACACCCACAGAGGAAGAAATTACTACCCTGCTATTTGCCTGGAAGGTGGCCAAGCATGTCAAGTCAAATGCTATTGTGCTTGCTCAACCGGGTAGAACGGTTGGTGTCGGACCCGGTCAAACCTCAAGGGTGGAATCTGTAAAGATTGCTGTTGGCAAGGCAGGAGATAAGGCAACAGGTTCATGTCTGGCATCAGATGCCTTTTTCCCATTTCCTGATGGAATAGAAGAGGCAGCTAAGGCAGGGGTCAAGGCGATTATTCAGCCCGGAGGCTCACTCCGTGATGAAGAGTCGATCAAGGTGGCAGACCAATATGGGATAGCCATGGTGTTTACTGGGGTAAGGCATTTTCGGCATTAGTATTCCAGTAACCGTTCACGGTTGTCGGTTCACCTCTTAATCCTCGCTGGCGAGGAATATGGGTTTATAGGGACAGGGCAATGCCCTGTCCCTACCCTGTTCTACGCTGCTGGAATGTACCTGAATGAATAAAATTAGGGTGCGGTTTGCCCTGGTTACAAGGATAATCCAATGACCATATACCTGAACGGCGAGTATATTCGGGCAAGAGGGCAGGCTGCTGAATGTGCTGTATCCTTCACTGGTGGGGTATTTGAAACCATGCGGGCATATGGTGGCAGAATATTCAAGTTGTCTGAGCATATCAAAAGGCTTTTTATGTCTGCAAAATTTATAGGGATGAGCATTTTATATACAAGTGAAGAACTTGAAGAGATATGTTGTAAGGTACTTGAAGATGCTATGCTCAAGGATGCACAGGTTAGAATAAGCATTAGAGATAAAATGCAGAATGTGGAATGCGGAGGGAGCACCTCTGGCGGAATGCGGAATCTCATGTCTCAAGATGAAGATTTACTAATAATTGTTAAGCAACTTCCACAGATATCATGTGAAAAAGGTGAGGTAATTATTACTTCATCTCTTATTAAGCAACCACCACTGCCACAGGCAAAATCATCAGATTTTTTATCAGGCGTTCTTGCAAGGGCAGAAGCTTATGTGGATAATCCATTTGAGATTGTGTTTCTGAATCGTCATGGTTATGTAACTGAGGGTACGGTGAGTAATATCTTTATCGTCAGAGATGAGGTGGTTATTACCCCACCGGTGTATCTTGGATTGTTGAATGGGATCTCGCGACAGTGTGTGCTTGAGATAGCCACGCAAGCAGGGATGAAAACCATGCAGGTGCCGTTTACAAGATATGATCTGTGGACAGCAGACGAGGTTTTTCTTACCAATTCTACTATTGAGATATTGCCTGTGTCTTTTGTGGATGGAAGAAAGATTGAAAATAGGGATAAAACTGTAGGGGGCGAAATAACCAGGGTGTTGCAAGAAGGGTATCGGCAAATGGTGAATAGGGATGCATCAGGGGTGTAAGAAAGGGGATAAGGAGATAAAAGCGTTTGGTAATCGGTAATCAGTTATCGGTAAAAATTACAACTTGACAAACATGAAAAAGTATGCTATTCTGTTTTCTTACAAAGGCACAAATCCCTGCCTTCGCAGGGATAAGTTTTGTAATCACTATTGCATGAGTGTTTACATGAAAAAATATTCATATGGAGGTAAAATTGATGGAATGTCATGATAAGCGAGAGTGTGGTCAGGGTCTGGTTGAATACGGCTTAATTATTGGCTTGATTGCGGTTATAGTTGTAGCTATTTTTGTTGCCCTTGGACCACAGATTAAAACTATTTTCCAAGGAAAGTCAGCCATAAGCGTAGAACAAACAACCACAGGTACTGAAACCACAACAGGAACATCGACACAAACAGTAACCGGTACAACTACTGCTCAGTAGTATCAAGGAAGGGTTGTGACCTGTGAAACAGAATTTACCACAGAGACGCAGAGGAAAACATTAGAGAGCAACGCAGAGGTCGCATCCCTGCCTTCGCAGGGACAAGAATTTATCAGCTCATATTGGCAATGGTAAGAATGGTTATTTCACCGTTCCCTGCCTTTGCAGGGACAAGTTTTCAAGTCGGGAAACGGACAACCACAAGAAGGTAGCACCTCTGGCAGGATTGTCCCTACGGAAACAAACAATGAACGGTTGTCGTTGTAGGGACAGAGCCTGCCCCTGCGAAGGCAGGGGGCTTGTCCCTGTCCGAAACTGTTTGACCGATTACTATCTTCACTACCGTTCACTGACCCATTACTGAACGGTTACAATTTTACCCTTGTGTCCCTTAATTCCTTAAGTTTTTCTTAAAATTGTCGATATGATTAAATAGATAGAACTGATTGAATATACAGGGATTTTGATAAGGGAGGGGGAGATGAAACGAATTGAGGAGTTTTGTTGTCTGAATT
>JACQYP010000076.1 GCA_016208205.1 Candidatus Desantisiibacteriota bacterium
TTCATGTCAAGGCAATGGATTCTGCCGGCAACTGGAGCAATGCAAGTCATTATAGGATTCAGGTTGATACTCAACCCCCTGATATTCCTGTCATCTTCTCGAGTAGTCATCCTGATCAAAACAAATGGTATGCTACTAATACCCCTCCATCCCTTACATGGACTGCATCCTGGGACAATGCTTCTGGTCTTGCAGGATATAGTTATCAATTAGATCAGGGTTCATCTACAATACCGAATGACTCAATAGAGGGGACAAATACGGCTTATATTCATAATGTTCCCCTTGCAGACGGCACCTATTATTTTCATATCAAGGCAATGGATTCTGCCGGCAACTGGAGCAACGCAAGTCATTATAGGATAATGATTGATACAAAATCCCCTGTTGGCACTTCTTTTATTTCCTCGAGCAGCCATCCTGATCAAAGCAAATGGTATGCTGTTAATACCCCCCCATCCCTTACATGGACTATATTTTCTGATGATGCCTCTGGTCTTGCAGGATATAGTTATCAATTAGATCAGGATTCAGGGACAATATTAAATGGCACCATAACAGGGACAAATACGGCTTATACTCATAATGTTCCTCTTACCGACGGTATCTATTATTTTCATGTCAAGGCAGGGGATTCTGCCGGTAACTGGAGCAACACAAATAATTATAAGATTCAGGTGGATATAACACCTCCTGATGTTCCTGTCATCTCCTCGATTAGCCATCCTGATTCGAGCAAATGGTATGCGGCTAATATCTTATCCATTACATGGACTGCACAGGACAATCTCTCTGGTCTTGCAGGATATAATTATCAGTTAGACCAGGATCCGTCTACACCGATAGATGACACTATAAAGGGGACGAATACGGCTTATACTCATGGTGTTCCACTTACAAACGGCATCTATTATTTTCATGTCAAGGCAATGGATTATGCCGGCAACTGGAGCAACACAAGTCATTACAGGATTCAGGTTGATACCCAATCCCCTGATATTCCTGTCATCTCCTCGAGCAGCCATCCTGATTCGAGCAAATGGTATGCTGCTGATACCCCATCCCTTACCTGGACTGCACAGGACAATCTTTCTGGTCTTGCAGGGTATAGTTATCAGTTGGATCAGGATACATCTACAATACCGGATAACTCAATAGACGGGATAAATACGGCTTATACTCATGGTGTTTCACTTACAAACGGTATTTATTATTTTCATATTAAGGCAAAGGATTTTGCTGGCAACTGGAGCAATGCAAGTCATTATAAGATTCAGGTTGATATTCAACCCCCGGCTACTCCTGTCATCTCCTCGAGCAGCCATCCTGATTCAAACAAATGGTATCCTGCTGATATCCCATCCCTTACATGGACTGCATCTCAGGACAATGTCTCTGGTCTTGCAGGATATAGTTATCAGTTGGATCAGGATTCATCTACAATACCGGATAACTCAATAGACGGGACAAATACGGCTTATACTCATAATACTCCCCTTGCAGACGGTATCCATTATTTTCATGTCAAGGCAGGAGATTCTGCCGGCAACTGGAGCAATGCAAGTCATTATAGGATTCAGGTTGATACTCAACCCCCTGATATTCCTGTCATCTTCTCGAGTAGTCATCCTGATGGTATGCTGCTCATACTTTCCCATCACTTCCATGGACTGTATCTTTGGACTATGTCTCTGGTCTTACAGGATATAGTTATCTGATAGATCAAAACCCATCTACAATACCTGATGACTCAATAGAAGGGACAAATACGGCTTATACTTATAATGTTCCCCTTGCAGACGGCACCTATTATTTTCATGTCAAGGCAGGGGATTCTGCCGGCAACTGGAGCAATGCAAGTCATTATAGGATTCAGGTTGATACTCAACCCCCTGATATTCCTGTCATCTTCTCGAGTAGTCATCCTGATCAAAACAAATGGTATACTACTAATACCCCTCCATCCCTTACATGGACTGTATCTCAGGACAATGTCTCTGGTCTTGCAGGATATAGTTATCTGATAGATCAAAATCCATCTACAATACCTGATGATTCAATAGACGGGGCAA
>JACQYP010000077.1 GCA_016208205.1 Candidatus Desantisiibacteriota bacterium
AGGCACCCATGCCATAGATGATGCCAAAATTAACCACCTTAGCTGTTCTCCGCATATCCGGTGTAACCATAGACAGCTCACAATTATAGATACTTGCTGCGGTCTGGCTATGAATATCCTTGTCATGGATAAAGGCATTAAGTAGATTAACATCTTGTGTAATATGAGCCAATATCCGTAATTCTATCTGGGAGTAATCGGCTGAGAGCAACAGATAGCCTTGTTCAGGGATAAATGCCCTGCGGATACCCTTGCCCAGCTCGGTGCGAATAGGGATGTTTTGCAGATTAGGGTTACTTGAGGATAACCTGCCTGTGGTTGTAACGGCTTGATTATAGGATGTATGCACTCGGCTATTGATTGGCTCAACCAGCTCAAAAAGGCTGTCAACATAGGTTGACTTCAGTTTGGTTACCTCTCGATATTCTATTATCTTACCTGGTAAGGGATGGTATAGAATCAATTCATTCAAGGTATCCTCATCCGTAGCATACCCGGTCCTGGTCTTTTTTATTACCGGAAGCTGCATCTTTTCAAACAGGATAGCCCCTATCTGTTTTGGGGAATTGATGTTAAACTCTGAATCACTAAGGTTGTATATCTCCCTTTCCAACCCCTTAATCCGTATCCCCAATTCTAAGGAAAGCTGCCTGAGATAGGGTAAGTCAACCTTTATCCCGATTATCTCCATTTGAGCAAGGACAAGGGCTGACGGTATTTCAATATCCCAAAATAGCCTGGTAAGCCCATTTTCCTCTAATCTTCTGGTAAGCGATACGGTTAGTCGATAGATTATATCTGCATCAAAACAGACACATTCTGCCTCCTCACCTGTAGAGACACAAGATATTGTGTCTCTACATATTCCCATGTAATTAAAGGCAACAGCTTCAAGGTTGTGCTTTGCCGAGGGATTAAGCAAATAAGAGGCAAGCATGGTATCAAACCCTATGCCTGCTAACTTAATCCCATATCGATGTAGAATAATCATTGCGGATTTGATATCATGCCCACACTTTTTGATGTTCGCATCCTCTAATATAGGACGCAGCAGGTTCAATGCCTCTTTCCTATCAATTCCCTTGTTCTCACCAAGGCACTGTTGTGAAAAGGGGATGTAAAATGCAGTCATGGGTTCATAGCTAACAGCAATACCCATAAGGTTTTGATCCTTGTCTCCTGTTTTAATGCTAATAGCAATAGCTGCCAGGTGATTCTTTACCTTACTTTCCCCTCCCTTTATGGGAGGGATATTGGAGGGGTCAGGGGAGGTCATTGGAGGGGTTTGATGGTGCAGAATATCAATAAGCCCCATGAGCTGCTCAGAAGAGGTGATTGCTTGATAATTTGTGTCCTCTTTTTTCTCTAATCCCATATCCTTAAGAATGCTCTTAAATTCCAGCTCTGAGAACAGAGCAGACAATTTTTCCCTATTCATATCCTGCAATTTGTAGTCTTCCAATCGAACATCCATTGGTACATCAGTCTTTAACAAAACAAGCTGTTTGGACAAAAAAGCAATATCCCTTGCCCCTTTAAGCTTATTCCTTATTTTTTCAGGAATATGGTCAATATCAGCGAATATCTCCTCTATGTGTCCAAACCTCTGGACAAGCATCTGGGCTGTTTTTTCACCAATACCCGGAGCACCAGGGATATTATCAACCATATCACCGGTAAGCCCAAGAATGTCTGCCACATATTCAGGAAAAACACCGAACTTTTCAGTAACATCCTTTTCATGATAGATAAACACATCAGAGACATTCTTTTTTGAGGTTTGGACAAATATTTTTTCATTCACCATCTGGAGAATATCCTTGTCCCCGCTAACAATAATAACCTCATCAACCATATCCTGACACCGGGCAGCTATGGTAGCCATAATATCATCTGCCTCATAGCCTTCCAAAGCAATAACAGGAATATTAAAGCCATTGATTACTTGTTTAATCAATCCTACTTGAGAACGCATATCATCAGGCATAGGCTTTCTTGTGGCTTTATACTCAGGGTATTGCTTGTGTCTAAAGGTAGGGGCAGGGGTATCAAAGACAACGACCATGTGTTTTTTTCCATCTGCCACAGTATTCTCTATAGAGGATGCTGTTTCTCGAAGCAGTTTCAAGAGCATGTTTGTAAATCCATAAACAGCATTAGTCGGAATGCCTTTGGATGTGGATAATGTCTTAACAGCATAGTATGCCCGATAGGCCATATTATGACCATCAATTATAAAAAGCTTTCTCATTTGCTTGCCCCCTTTGAGTAATTACCCTTACCAGAGAGTATACTATGAAAATCAATGACTGTCAAATAAAATCTTTCAATCTGTTTAGATAAATAGGCTGTAGGCATTTAGACTGTAGTAGGAAACAGTAGTGCGAGGCTTCAGCCTCGCTTGTCCTCCGCTGACAGGAGCAGGGAGTGGAAAAATATCCGGCAATTTAGATGGTTTATCCTTTGCTCACCAATTTCGTCTTGACTTTTCCACTGTTTTTTGTTATTATTGATCATTATGGAAATAATAAAATTCCCTTGTAATATTTTGGATAATCTTAAGTTGGCACGATTTGAGCTTATCCTTGTTGCCGGCGATGAGTTATACTTGCCGATGTATCTTGGTTCTACCCTACGGGGCGGTTTCGGTACTGCCTTCAAAAGGGTGGTGTGTGCCTTAAGAGACAGGCTATGCCATGAATGCATCCTGAAGGAAAAATGTGTTTATTCCTATGTCTTTGAGACCCCGCCGCCTGCTAATACTACAGTCATGCGTAAATACGAATCATCGCCGCATCCCTTTGTCATAGAGCCGCCGCTGTCTGAGGTGCTGCCTCTGGAAAACCATCAGAGGTATAAAACAGGTGATACCCTTACCCTTAATCTTATCCTTATTGGAAGGGCAATAGATTATCTCCCTTACTTTATCTACACATTCGACGAATTTGGAAGGATAGGCATTGGAAAAGGCAGGGGCAGGTTTGAGTTGCAAGATGTCAGCTGCGAGGGAAAAATAATCTATGATTCCAGAAGCAAAATCCTTGCATCTCCTCTTGAGCCCTTAACCCTGAATCTAAAATCCACAATCCAAAATCTAAAATCTCCTAACACCTTGACCCTCAACTTTCTTACCCCTTGCCGCATTGTCTACAATGGATACCTGACCAAGGATTTAGAATTCCATATCTTTGTAAGAAACCTCATCAGGCGGATAGCCCTTCTCTCCTATTTCCACTGCGGCTGCGACACATCAGAAATAGATTTCAAAGGAATTATAGAACAGGCAAGTCAGATAAGGGTGGGAACACACTTACTGCAATGGTACGACTGGGAGAGATATTCTGCCAGACAGGAAACACGAATGAAGATGGGCGGCTTTGTCGGCAAGATAACCTTTGAAGGAAACATAGAACCATTTATGCCGTTGATACAGGCTGGAGAGGTATTGCATGTCGGCAAGGGGACGAGTTTTGGGTTGGGAAGGTATGAGATAGGGTAGGGTAGGGTGTGTTTTCTAAACGCACCTTTGTCTGACATCAAATCAACGGTTATTCTCTAAAAAATCCATATAATTTTAATTGCAGTGTTCTATGGTAACTACTCAGGTGTCTGGTCACGGTTAGAGCTCCGCATTGATGGGTTGCGCTCCGCTTAACCCATCCTACAAGAGGCAAAGTAGGATGGGTGAAACCCATCAATGCTGGTTCGCGGTTCAAGGGTTAAGAGAATAAACCATCAACCGTGAAGGGAAACAACCTGAGTAATTGCAAAAAAGAGAGATAAAGTAGCTGATATTTTGCTTGACTTTGGCACAAGAATACAGTATAGTGTATTTGAATGCATCATGGGATGATACACTACTTAAAAAGATGACTGCAAGATTAAGCAAATTGATTTCAAATAAAGACAGTGTGAGGATCTATCCCCTGTGTGCAAAGTGTAAAGAAGTTGTTCGGGTATTAGGTAATGAAAAACTGACAAAAGATGTGGAAGTCTATATTTTGTAAGGACGTTACGGATTTTTCAAGTGTGGTTATGAAAAAAGGATCAGGAAAAGAAAGAATATCAAAGCGTGATTTCGGTTGCCCTGCTGCATGATGTAGGAAAGTAAGTAATTATTGAAGGAGGTTAAATTCAATGGAACTTAAGATTGTTGTAGAGGAATGTGAAGAGGGAGGATATACTGCTTCAGTACCATTTTTACCAGGATGTATCTCTGAAGGAGATACTTATAGGGAGACAGTGGAGAATATCAAGGATGCTATTAATTTGTACTTACGGGCAGTAGCAAGGGAAACAGACTTATTGACAGGCTGTTACGGAACTAACTTTCAGCCAATTTGCTTGATCTGAACTTCCGCATTCCGCATTTTAATGGGGATGGGGATGAGGTTGTCTTAACCGGACAGGCTCCTGTCTGGTTCTATCTCAAGATCGCCCATGCCTTACATGGAAAGGCAGGGAAGCTTGATATATCGCTCTCCTGTTACAGGGGACATTATTATATTTGACCATAGTCCATTTTGATACGAGGAGGTAAAATAATGACTACAGTTAAAGTTGCAATTCCTGATATTTTGTCCAAGTTTGACAGAATAAGAAAAGAGGAGATACTGCTTAGCGCTATACGACATGTGGTTGTGATAAAACTTAAGGAAGAAAAGAAGGAGGCAGAAAAGGCACTAAGAGTTGTCAAGAAATATGAAAAGAAATATAAAATGAGGAGTTTTGAAGAATTTGAGAAGAATATGCCCAAAGATGGAGATTCTGACCTACATGAAGACTGGCTTGACTGGTCATTCTACAACGATGTTTATCACAGAAACCAGGAAGATGTCCAAAAACTTCAAGGCTTGCTTGGAGAGATTTGATGAATAAAGAAGAGTCGTTTGAGAAATATAAGAATATAATCCTATCAATTGAAGAAATATCGTATGTCGCAAAGAAAGGGATTGAGGAATATAAAGTAAAGCTTATTCTTAAGGATGGAACAAACTTAAGAATCGCTGAGAAATGGATAGATAAAAGGCTTGATAAATATAGATATTACTGGCTTGATGAGGAAAATAGAAGGATAATTGGTTGGGACAATGCTCCACATCATAATGAGCTGGAGAACTTCCCACACCATAAGCATCTAAAAGGAGAGAGAGTGCTTCCTTCATACGAAACTGATTTAGAAGGCGTACTGAAAGTAATCGGTTGATGGTTTGCTCTCTTAACCCTTGAACCTCTTAGCCTAAACAACTCATCCTCTCACTATCTCCATCATTTCCCGTACGGCTTCATCAAGTCCTACAAAGACAGCATGAGAGATAATACTATGTCCGATATTCAGCTCTTCTATGCCCGGGATAGCAATTATTTGTGCTGCATTACGATAGGTTAGTCCATGACCGGCTGCTATCCTTAGCCCCTGTTTTTTGGCAAAGGATACAGCATCAGCAATTCTTTCTAACTCTTCCTCAGGAACAGCTGAATTCACAAACGGTCCGGTATGAATCTCAATCATTTGAGCATTTGTTTTTACTGCAGCCTTAATTTGAGTGATGTCAGGCTCAATAAAAAGAGAAACACATATCCTCTCTTCTTGAAGAAGAGAAACAATGGTTGTAATTTTTTCCTTTTGAGCAGTAACATCCAGACCGCCTTCAGTGGTTAGCTCTTCCCGCCGTTCCGGGACTAAGGTAACCTGATTGGGTCTAAGTCCCAAGGCAAATTTTACCATGGCATCTGTAGCAGCCATCTCTAAATTTAATTTAGTTTCTACCAATTCCCTGAGCAATCGGACATCCCTTTCCTGGATATGCCTTCTATCCTCACGGAGATGACAAACAATGCTATCACATCCAGCCATCTCAGCAATTAACGCAGCCTTTACCGGATCAGGCTCTTTCCCACCCCTTGCCTGTCTTATTGTTGCTACATGATCAATGTTTACACCTAATTGCGACATTTTAATATATCCACTCCTTTTCTGTTTCATCCTTTTTTATAATCAATTGTTCAACCTTATCATCCCATTCCTCAGCCGTCTTTTTATCCCCTGTATTTAGATAATACTCTGATAGTTTCTGGTACACCTCATGTATAAGGTCTTTATTTTCAATCCGTTCAGCTAACTGACAAGCTTTATTAAGTGTTTCAATAGCCTCTGTTGCCTTTCCCATGGCAAGTGAATTCCTTGCCAGAAGCATCCATGCATGGATCCGTCCTGCATGGAACATGATCTTTTCTGCATAGGAAAGCATCTCACTGTAAAACTCCTGTGCCCGCCCAAAGTCACCCATGAATTCGGCTATAATCCCCCTGCATTGCCATAGATTAACCCAGTTTTCCGGTTTAAGGATTGAGATAGTATATTTATTAAATAATTGTTCCATGGTTTTTGGATAACCTGATTCGATCAATATCTCCAGATTATTGGATATTATCTCAAATGCCTCATTTGTCCAGCCACATTCAAAATAATGATAAAAGGTTTCAAGATATGCATGAATATCTTTTTCTACATTTTTAGTATTAAGAAGATTATTAAAGCAATCTCCTATCTGTTGATGGATTCGCTTTACATCTCTTTCCTGAGTTAATGCCATCTTTTTTGTAATTGGATGAGCTATGTAGCGATTATCCGGATACATGGTAAACACAAAAAATTTAAGAACAGAATTTATCCTTTCCTCAAAATCTGAAAGCTTGTATATTGCCTTTGCCATTGTAGTATCTATGGGTTTTCTTAACATAGAGAGCAAGAATAAAAGGTTTTTTTCCTCCAGAGATGCTTCAGAAAAGAGCCGTTCAATAACATATTTTTCTGCATCTTCCCTATATCTTGGAAGTTGATTGGCTAATTCTTCGGGGTCATACCAGTACCGCTCGATCAAGCTTGTAAAATATTTTAATATCGATGGATTTCCACCAATCTTTTCTATGATTTCATTTTTCACCTTTTCCGGTATATTTTCCTGTCCAAAGACTTCAAGAAATTGAGCTATCTCCTCACGAGTTAATTCACCAAGCATAATCGGCTCAATTGATGCCCGTTCCAGAAATTCAATCTTTCGTGGAACAATAAAGATAGCAATCGATTTTTTCAATTTTTTATCAATAGCAGACAAGATTGTCTTTATCTGGTCATCCTTGACAGTATATCTTTCCATGTCAAAGAAAAGGGCATATTTATTCTTCTCCATGCTATTTATTAAGGCTTGTATTCTTTCTTCTGTCCCCAGTTGAGACATCTTGAGGGTTTCATCTTCTTTCTCAGCCAAAAATGCATCTAAATAGACAAAAATCATTTCTTCTGTAATATCTTCATGGAGTGTAAGCCAAAATATCTTATAAGTATCCTGAATTATTGCAGCAAGTCTTGAACACAATGCTGTCTTGCCTATACCGGGCAGCCCGCAAACCATAGCTATATTGTTTGTTTCTATGGACGACTGCAGTTTTCTTAGTTCTGCTTCCCTGCCTACAAATCCGGAAAATTGAGGAGCTGCTTCTAAAAAGATTTTTATTAATGCTTCTTTTTTCTCCTCCTGGGCATTCTTTTTATTTATCTCATACACAGTCATCGGTGGTATGTCTTCAAACTTTTGCAAACCAAGACTTACGAAATTCAGTTCAGGATCCAATTTAGAGGCAGCTTCCAAGACATCATACACATCCCGACTTATGAGTATCTTTATATTTTTATCCCTTTCTGATTCTTTACTAGCAAGATTCCAGAGAACAATGCCGCATTCTAACCCAAACCCCCCTGGTTTCCCGCCGGGAAAGGCTGCCTGATGAATGGCTATAGCCAAAAAAATTAATTCTTTTTTCTCTTTTTTCCGGCTTAAATTTACAGAGGAATTTAACCATAATGTTTTTATTTCGTTAGCAATATCAATGGCTTTGATTAGACTTGAGACAATCTCATCTGATGGGAAAAACATGGTAAACATCCCATCCTTAGCCTTTAATATATTGTCCCTGCCGTTTTCAATCCCATCTAACACCTTATCTATCAGCGAATCAAACCTATCCCTTATATGAATAATATCCTCTGCCAAAGGTGCTGCCTCTTCTGCTGCCAGGGGGGCTCCCCCTTCAGGATAGATAAGATTGAAGCAAAGGATTACCGTTGGCTCTAATTTTCTATTTTGTTTTGCCATTTCCAGAACCTCATAAAGTAGAATTAATAATTAACAATTATTAATTGTTAATTGTATTATATCTTTTATACCGTCCACTTCGCTCCCTTTTTTGGGCTACCCCAAGACGGTCTATCAGCTTTTTTAGTGATACAGCATGCTCTTTATTTTTTTTGGTATAGAGATAATTTCCTTATTCTGTTATCCTTGTATTTTTTTTTTGGAAAAACATATGATTTTCTGTAGCTGGATCAACAACTAAAGCTATTTGACAGGAAAGAGAAAAAAAGTTATTATGAATAAAAGAATCATAGTGAGACATAAATAATCCAAGTCCAGGGTGTGTATGATACCAGCCAACCACATATTTACCATTAAACCGTTCACCCATTTGACAATCAA
>JACQYP010000056.1 GCA_016208205.1 Candidatus Desantisiibacteriota bacterium
CACCCCGTATCTCCGGCGGTGTTTGATACGCAATGGATATACCAAGCCGTGCCCTTTCATAAATAGGCATAGTGTTTAATTCTGTTTCTGAAAAGGCTATTGTTCCATCAGTAATATTATAGCCCGGATACCCAAGGATAGACATGGTCAATGTACTTTTGCCTGAACCGTTTGGACCCATAATCACATGAACCTCACCCTGTTTCATCGTAAGATTAAGCCCATTCAACACCTTTTTCCCTTCGATTTCAACATGCAAATCCTTTATCTCTAACAGATTCATGCAATCCTCCTTATCATGTAACTACTTAGCCGCAGATTTACGCAGATGATCTTAAAATACAAGTAACCGTTTACGGTGGGCAGTTATCGGTTCATGGCTACAAAAGAACAAAGGATAGGCATCCAAAAATGTTTCAATCGTTGCATGATAGGCGTGGTTTCTATACCACGAAAAACTGTCCACTGTGAACCGCCAACTGTAAACGGTTCTACCTATGAAGTGAATCAATAGCTTTTTGCAAATCAGCCTTTATATGTTCTCCAATCGGTGCTCCAATCCTTTGCTCTAATTTATTTCTTAATTCTTCAGCGGTTGTGAATTTCAGATCCTCTGGCTTCCGAATGCCAATCAAATAAAGTTTACTCACCAGGGTTTCTCCAATGCCAGGCAGCTTCTTAAGAGAAGCCATGGATATTAATTGCTTTGCTCTTTCTGCAGTGATATTATTATTTGTAGAAAATGCTATCTGGGCTGGGGTCAGAATGCCAAACTCAGCCTCTGAGATGTTATGTCTCCTTAATATTCTTTCCTCTTGAGGTGTCATGTATACAACCATGTGATGGACATTTTCATCGTTTATATGCTCTCTTATTTGAGGCTTTTGGATATTTTCCTGCGATACCTTTTCGCAAATAGGCTTGTATTTCAATATTTCTGATACCTCAATGCCAAACGATTCGAGTTCCTCTCTCCCCTTTTCTGTAATGAAATAGAATTTTACATCCTTTTCTTTTTCTCCAACAATCCAGCCTAACTCTATTGCTCGTTTCAAAAAAGCATTGCCCATGGCAAAGGTATTTATCTGGTCATTTGTCTGGTTATTTCTATTTATTTCAAACATACTGTCTACCCCTATTGGAATGGGGCGGGTTTGGAACCCGCCCCTACCGATTTATACGCCTAAGACCTCTTTTATTTCAGGCAATCTTGCCTTCAATATTCTTTCAATCCCGGATTTCAATGTCATCTGGCTCATTGGACAGCAACCACAGGCACCGATAAGTTTAACCTTAACGACCCCATCAGTAGAGACATCCACCAGCTCTACATTGCCGCCATCAGCCATCAGCCCTGGCCGGATTTCATCCAATACTGCAAGCACCTTTTCTTTCATCAAAAAACCTCCTTGTATTATTTGTAACTGTTCACGGTTGTCGGTTCACAGTTTACAGTTTTTAGCCGTAAACCGATAACTGTAAACCGTAAACGGTGTTATCCAACAGCTATCATCCTCTCAATAGCCATTTTTGCCTTTTCTGCTATATCCTCCGGCACCTCAATCTGATATGCATCCTCTTCCAATGCCCACAAGAGTTTTTCCATGGTTATAAGCTTCATATTTGGACATACCGTCCTATCAGATGCAGGGTAAAATTGCTTTTGTGGGTTTTCCTTTTTCAGTCGATGGATAATGCCTGTTTCCGTCCCAATGATAAATTCATTTACCTTTGATGAAGCAACAAACTTGCACATGCCATTGGTACTTAATGCCTCATCAGCGACATCAATTGCCTCTGGATTACACTCAGGATGAATAATTACCATTGCCTGTGGATATTGTTCCCTTAACTTAAGAATGCCTTCCTTAGTTATGGTTTGATGTGTAGGGCAGAACCCATTGGTTAATATCATATCCCTGCCGGTTTGCTTCATGATATAGCTGCCAAGGTATTTATCAGGGGTAAATATTATCTTTTTTTCATCCGGAATGGCAGACACAACCCTTACCCCATTAGCCGAGGTACAACAATAATCAGACTCTGCCTTAACGGTTGCATGGGTATTTACATAAGACACAACCACAGCATCAGGATGCATAGATTTTAGTTTTCTTAAGCTTTCTGCAGACACCATATCTGCCATTGGGCAGCCGGCGTCTATATCAGGCAGCAGAATCATCTTATCCGGGGACAATATTTTGGCTGTCTCAGCCATAAAGTGTACCCCACAGAAGACAATAACCCTTGCCCTGGTATTGGCAGCCATTCTTGAGAGGTCAAGAGAATCACCAACAAAATCAGCTATATCCTGAATCTCTCCTCGTTGGTAATTATGAGCAAGGATAATTGCCTGTTTTTTTTCTTTAATCAATTGTATTTTTTGTTGAATCGTAAGCATATAATCCATCCTTAGTTATACTTAATAGGGCATATACAAAAATAACATACCAAAGGGCACTACTTTTTAGCTTCATGATTAACGGTTGCATAATAATCAATATTATCTCGTGCAAGAGAAGAAATATGTTTCAATTTACTCTTTATTGCATTCCGCTGGAGTTCAGACAATTTATCAACAAATAATATCCCCTCCAAATGATCTATTTCATGTTGTATCACCCGAGAGACTAATCCATTTACCTCTATTTCAAACTCAATACCCTCTATATCGATTCCATATACCTTGATCTTTTCCGAGCGTTTTATCTCTCCTTTTGTCCCTGGTATGCTGAGACATCCCTCTTCCTGTGTCTTTTCACCCTTAGTTTTGATGATTTCGGGATTAATAATCACCATAGTTTCGGTTGAGTTTTCTGTAGAGCTAACATCCACAACAATTATCCTTTTAGATACACCAACCTGTGGGGCAGCAAGACCAACCCCACAATTTGCATACATGGTGTCAATCATATCTACAATCAAATTTTTGTCTGTTTCATCTATTTTTGTTAATATTTTTGCCTTTTTTTTAAGGATTGGACTTCCGTAAAGTTTTATCGGTAGGATGGACACTATTAGGACACCTCTAACAAAATGGTGCCGGAGGTGGGAATCGAACCCACACGAAGGGTGAACCTTCACCAGATTTTGAGTCTGGCGCGTCTGCCAATTCCACCACTCCGGCATATATACCTAAATAAATCAAACTAAATAGAATTCAGGAGTTAGAATTCAGGAGTCAGGAGTCAGAATAAAAATTCGTCTATATTCTATATTCTATATTCTATTACATTATACCTAAAATTTATCAATTTGTCAAATAGATTTTTGACTCTTTGCAGAAATTCTCATTTTATTTTTTGGTTTACCACAGAGACACAGAAATGAGGATTGCTAAAGATGCAGGAAAAGTAGTTGACAATTCTTGAAGATTATGTTATTATAGAACGATGCATAACTAATAGACGCTATTTATGTTAAGTTGCGAATAAACACAAATTGACTTATGCTAAAAAGGTTATTCATGAATATCAAGGTTAATTTAGAAGAAAGAAGCTATACTATCCATATCGATGTCGGTTTATTAAAGAATGTCGGAAATATTCTGACAGAGGCAGGGGTTGGGCGTGATGTTGTGGTCATTACTAACCCTAAGGTAGGATATTTTTACGAAGATATTCTTGTCGCCGGGCTAAAGGAGACAGGCTTTGAAACAAAAGTGATCGAAATACCGGATGGAGAAGAATATAAAAATCTCAAAACAGTTGCCTATCTCTATGATAAACTGGTAGAGATGCAGGCTAATAGGAAAACAACCCTTATTGCCTTAGGTGGAGGGGTAATAGGTGATATAGTCGGGTTTGTGGCAGCTACATTTATGCGGGGCATTCCTTTTGTCCAGATACCAACCACCCTGCTTGCTCAGGTGGATAGCAGTGTTGGCGGAAAAACCGGGGTAAACCTGACAACAGCAAAGAATATGGTTGGTGCCTTTTGGCAGCCGCAGGTGGTTATTATTGATCCGGATGTGCTGAAGACCTTATCATTAAGGGAGATTAAGTCTGGACTGGCTGAAGTAATAAAGTATGGGATGATTAAGGATGCAGATTTATTTGAGTATTTAGAGAAAAATATTAAGCAAATTGAAAGATATGAATCATTGGCAATGATTCATATCATCTCTGCATCGTGCAAGATAAAGGCAGAGGTAGTTGAGTCTGATGAGCTGGAAGCCGGCTTAAGGGCAATACTAAACTTTGGCCATACCATCGGACATGCTATAGAGTCACAGACATCTTATCAGATTTTCCGTCACGGAGAGGCAATTAGTATCGGCATGGCAGCAGCAGTAAAGATTGCTGCCAGATTGGGCATGTTTCCAAGAAAAGATGTAACCCGATTAATAACCCTTCTTCAGATGGCAGGATTGCCTACAAGATTTAAGGATTTATCATCAAATGACCTCTTGCAGGCTATGTCGTTAGATAAAAAAAATGTATCTTATGAGCACATAAGATTCATATTGCCGAAAACAATCGGATGCGTTATGATGGTTGATGATTTAAGCCCACAAATAATCATAGATGTCTTAAAGGAGCAAAAGGAATAAATGAGAATATTAGTTATTCATGGACCAAACTTGAATCTTCTTGGAACCAGAGAGCCGGAGGTATACGGCTCAGTAACCATGGAAGAGATAGATAATAGCTTAAAAGAAACCGGACAGTCGTTAGGGGTAGAGGTTGAGTGTTTTCAATCAAACCATGAGGGTGCAATTATAGATAAAATATCTCAGGCAAAAGGCAGTGTCGTGGGCAAAAGCAGCGATGAGGTAGCACCTCCGGCACCTATCAAGGACAGCTTTGATGCCATTATCATAAATCCCGGGGCATACACCCATACCAGCATCGCTATCGCAGATGCTATCGTTGGGGTTAATATTCCAACCATTGAGGTTCATATCTCTAATATCCACAAGCGAGAGGAATTCAGGCAAAAATCCTTTATTGCCCCAGTAGCTGTTGGTCAGATAACAGGATTTGGCAAAAATTCTTATTTGTTAGGGCTAAGGGCAGCGGTGGAGATGCTTAAATAAGCTGTCAGGTATCAGTTTTTAAGACTGACTGCTGCTCACTGTTTTAGAGGAAGGAAAAAATGGAACCAATATCACTATCTACCGTAAAAACCTATTCCCTGCACGATAGAGCCTCTAAGGTTGAGACGAATAAATTTGCTAAGCCACATATCAAAGGTGATGGATTTTCTGTATTCATCAATAAATTGCCTGATATATTAAAGGGCAAGGATTTTCCTGCTTTAGTAGATGCGATTGTCTCTGCCTATCATGCAAAAAAGCCTGTAATCTTTGGCATGGGTGCACATGTGATTAAGTGTGGGCTTTCTCCTGTTATTATCGATCTGATGAAAAAAGGCGTAGTAACCACTGTTGCCCTTAATGGGGCAGGGATAATTCATGATTTTGAGGTAGCTTTCGCCGGCACAACCTCTGAGGATGTTGCTTCTGCCCTGACAGATGGTTCGTTTGGAATGGCAAGGGAGACGGCTGAAGAGATTAATGGGGCAATTATTATTGGTGCAGCAAAGGGATGGGGGATTGGCAGAAGCGTTGGAGAAAGGATATGCAGCCTGCAATCACCCTATCAAGACTATAGCATTTTAGCCTCTGCCTTTAAGATGGGGATTCCTGTAACTGTACATGTTGCCATTGGAACAGATATCATTCATCAACACCCGTCTGCCTCTGGAGCAGCTATCGGTGAGGCAAGTATGATTGATTTTCGCCTGCTGGCTAATCAAATTAAGGATATGGGAAATGGAGGGGTATTTGTAAATATCGGCTCCTCAGTTATTCTGCCTGAGGTATTCTTAAAAGCCCTTAATGTCTGTCGAAACTTAGGACATGAGGTCAAAGATTTCACCACAGCTAATCTGGATATGAACAATCACTATCGACCACTTACAAATGTAGTTACCAGACCTGTTCTTGGCGGTGGACATGGTTATTCCTTTATTGGTCATCATGAATTGATGATCCCGCTTCTTGCTGCAGGGATTATTGAAGGGATGTAACTATTCAGGAAGGAATTAGAGACAACGACTGTTTTTTTACACAAAAAACGATCACTGTCCTTGGTTTCCCGAGAGAAAAGGAGGTACTTGCCTAAATGAGATTTAATGTTATTTTAGAGCCAGCAGAAGAAGGTGGTTATAATGTTATTGTACCTACCTTAGATGGTTGCTTTACTCAAGGGGAGACAGAGCAAGAAGCCTTACATAATGCCGAAGAGGCTATTATGTGTTATCTGCAAGGGTTGGGGAAACTCAATCAGACTAAAACTTGCCCCGGAGTTCTTTATACAGACCTCGTGAATTAGCTTCGAATGTCAAAGGGTAAATCAATGAAACACAAGGGGTTGCAAGATAATTGGACATTTGGGACTACCAATATATACCATGATATGCTGTATCTTAAGTACTTAGTTACTTGAGGTAGATATGTGGAATCACGAGGTCTGTTATAAGGAATTAGAGGTAGCATTGTGAGTAAAGTTTTCTCAGGTAAAGATGTTGTTAAAGCATTAAGCAAAGTTGGCTTTGTAGTAGATCATCAACGAGGAAGTCATATCTTTATGCATAATCTGCAAAAAAATATATCAGTTGTAATTCCTTGACACGAATAAGCAATAAGAGTGTTAATGCCCTGATTGTTCATCCTGATATCCCGGGTGTCTTATACGGCCTTGGTTATGATGGATATAAATTTGGTGTTGATGGAATTGTCAAGAGCATTGATGATGGTAAAAGCTGGAGGAAGGCAAATACTGGCTTACCTATTAGCACCTTGCCATCAGATTATCTGCTATTCGTGAAAACACCTTTATCATGGATCCAACTCATCACGAAAGGTTTTATCTTAACTATTTACCCTATGGCATCTACCGCGGTACAGACACCAATAATAATTCAATATCTGGTGCAACTAATCAAGCAACCATAACGATGACAGGTATTGCAGAAAACAAGGCTAATTTCAAGCCTCGTAGTTTTATGCGAAAATTTTTGGATATATTTAGCCGTCTAAAAACTAAGGGGATTTAGATATTTGGCAGATAAAAACGACCTAACACCTATTTTGTGAGTATTCTCACGAACACACACCATACGGTGACAATTCGGCAATTAGGTCTTTGTAATTATGATTAAAAATGGTGTTTTCGAAAGGTGATGACCACCAAATATGGCGATCAAAATGATGTTTTGCGTAAGTCCTAATATAAATAAATTTACTCAGGAGCAAACTGTATGTTTGAAGAATTAGCCATCCTCAAGAAAAAATTAGATAGTTACCGTCCATTAGATTCTAATAAAATGGCTGCTATTGGAGAAAAATTAAGGATTGAATGGACATACAATAGTAATGCTATTGAGGGTAACACCTTATCGTTATCTGAAACTGCCTTTTTCCTACGAGAAGGGTTGACATCTAAAGGGAAACCACTTTCGGAATACCTTGAGGCAAGAAATCATGCTGAGGCAATTGATTATCTTGATGAGATTGTAAAGGGGAAAAGATCCCTTACTGAAGGGTTAATTAAAGAATATCACGCTTTAATAATGAAGGATACAGAATATATTGAGATAGGTACATCTAATAATAGGGTAAAAAAGAAGATTGAGCCGGGTAAGTATAAATATGACAATAACCATGTGCTTAAGATGGATGGGGCAATCCATTATTTTTGTGACTATTTGCAAGTGTCGGGAGAAATGGAGAGGTTAATCAAATGGTATAATGAAAATAAGGATAAACTTCATCCTGTGGAATTATCTGCCATCTTTCATCATAAATTCGTTGCCATACATCCCTTTACTGATGGTAATGGTCGGGTAGGCAGGTTAATTCTTAATACTATCCTCATGCAGGAAGGTTATACACCGGCTATTATAAGAATGGAAGATCGTAAGGAGTATTATCAATCATTAGATGGGGCTGATAAAGGAGATTATGCTCTCATTATCGAAATGGTAGAACGGGAAGTAACCCGCACAATCACACTTATGCTTAATGTGATTGAAGGAAGGGATGCCTTCAGTAAAGAGGATTTGAAGAGAAGATTGGGGATATTTGAGGAAAGGATTGAGAAATTGGATAAGGATCCAATTGGTGTTGTATCTAAGGTGGTAGATGAGGAAAAGAGAAGGCATTGCAGGGAACAAATATATCAGTTCTTGGAAAAACTGGCTAAGGAGATGGTGGAGGAGAATAAATCAGGGATGATGGGGTTCAGGATTAGAGATTTAGCCGAGGAAAGGATGATGGCTATCTATGAGATGCAGAGGGAAGATATTGAAAAAAGAGAATTGGAACGAAAGCCATGGGCTGCCTATGCGTATAGAGAAGAGAGGATAGACATTCCTCTGCCATTGGATATAATCAACAAGTTACACGATATTACACAATACCTGAAAAGCAGAAACATAATCGTAGCAAAGAAAACAGAGAAAGCCAGAAACGCAAATATCCTGCAAATTAAGTTAATTTCTGGGCAAAAATATATTCCGCAAGGGATTTTAACCTTTGTCATCCTACCTACCAGATTTACTACCATTATTGCTTTTACTATCAATATTCCAAGATTAGAAAATGATAAGGAAGTGTTTGATACCCCACAAGTGATAAATCATATTCAAGGTAGTGTCCTATGGGAAGATTGGGACAAGAAGGCATTAGAAGACTTCTTTGTCGAGATATTTAATAAGTTCTTAAAGCATATTGAGATAGAAATAGAGAAAAGGAGAATTCCTATATCATAAATGTAACTACTGTCGTGTAATTCGTGGCAAAAATCTCTTTTCGTTTCGAGGTAAAACTATGGCTGAAACAAAACAAATGAACTTTCTTGATCATTTAGATGAGTTGCGGCACAGATTGATTGTTTGTGTTATTTTTGTCTTTATCACATCCGGTCTTTCCTATTGGCTGCTGGCTAAACCTGTTATTAATCTGATTGCTAAACCTGTAGGCACACAGCTTGTTTTCCTTACGCCAACCGAAGCCTTTATGGTTTATATAATTGTTGCTTTTTTTTGCGGGATATTCATCTCTTCTCCAGTGGTTCTTTTTCAAATATGGCGATTCGTGGCTGCCGGCTTAACCAAAAAAGAACAGATATATATTCTGCTATATGCACCATTCTCATTTCTGTTATTTATTGGCGGGGCATACTTTTGTTATGCCGTCATCCTGCCGGTAACCGTAAAGTTTTTACTTGGATTTGCTACTGAATCATTAACCCCGATGATTTCTTTGCGGTCATATGTTAGCTTTACAGGTGGAATGCTGTTAGCCTTTGGGCTTGTCTTTCAGATGCCCATTGGTATCCTTTTTCTAAACGAGCTGGGGCTAATCACTCCAGGGATGCTGCAAAAACAAAGAAAATATGCCATATTAATTATTTTTATTGTAGCCGCAGTCATGACGCCCTCACCGGATGTTCTCAGTCAACTGCTGATGGCTCTGCCCATGCTTTTTCTCTTTGAGATAAGCATCTGGCTTTCTGTTTTCGTAAATTATCGGAAGAAACGGAAGAGAATAATGTAGGAGGTAATAGATAAAAATGAAGGAATGTAATGTTCAAGCTAACAAAAAGGATTGCACCTGCACCTATGAGCCGTGTCCAAGGAAAGGGATTTGCTGTGAATGTATTAAATACCACAAAAAAATGAATCAGCTGCCGGGATGTCTTTTCCCGCCGCAGCTCGAAAAAACTTACGACCGCTCAATTGAAAAATTCATTCAAACCTATTCATAATCTGTGGATTAAATCTTATTCAGCCTTTCCCTCGCTATCTTAATAGCACAAAAGCTGCCGCACATCCCGCAGGTATCATCTGTTACATGTCCCCTGATCTTATTTACCGTGTCAGGGCAAATAGCACATTCAGCCTGTTTTTTCCAATCAAGCTCAGCCCTTGCCTTAGCCATTTTAACATCCTTATCAAATGCCCCTGGTATTTGTTTAACAATATCACCGGCATGGGCTGCAATCAAGGCAGCAATGACACCATTTTTAACATCATCTATGGTGGGAAGGTTGAGGTGTTCGGATGGGGTAACATAGCATAAAAAATCAGCCCCGGCTGCAGCAGCTATTGCCCCGCCAATGGCTGAGGTTATATGATCATATCCAGGGGCAATATCTGTTACCAATGGTCCGAGTACATAGAATGGGGCATGATTACAAAGCTGTTTTTCTAAAAGCACATTGGCTGCTATTTGATTCATTGGAACATGACCCGGACCCTCGATCATCACCTGCACCTGTGCCTCATATGCCCTTTTTGCCAGCTCTCCCAGAATAATCAACTCTTGAACCTGTGGTCTATCCGTAGCATCCATCAGGCATCCTGGACGCAATCCATCCCCAAGGCTCAAAACCACATCATATTGTTTGGCAATATGCAGAATATCATCAAACATTTCATAAAAAGGATTCTCCTTGTTATGATAACGCATCCATTCGACAATAAATGTACCGCCCCGGCTAACCGTATCCATACATCTACCCTGTTGCTTCAGTCTCTTAATAATCTCACTCGTAATCCCACAATGAACGGTTATAAAATCTACCCCATCCTCAGCTTGCCGGGCAATCACCTCAAGGATATTCTCAGCAGTCATAGCCATGATAGAGCCATCCTTTTCAGCAGCATTCAGGGCAGCCTCGTATATCGGCACAGTACCAAAGGGAATGTCTATCTTTTTCAGCAATGTTTTTCTTATTTCTCTTGTATCACCGGCAATACTCAGGTCCATAATAGCATCTGCCCCGGCAGTTATGGCTGCCTCTGCCTTTTTGATCTCTTCATCAATCTCCATATGCAGGGGTGATGTACCAATATTGGCATTGACCTTTGTGCGAAGCCCCTGCCCTATTCCTGAATATTTATTAATGTGATGGTTGATATTATGTGGTATAATTAACCTGCCATCAGCCATACCCTGCCTGATGAATTCAACATCCCGACCCTCACTGTCTGCAACGCATCTTACCTCATCGGTGATTATACCTTTTATTGCTTGTTCTAATTGAGTCACAATCCTTCCTCCAGTCTTTTCACTGTATTCAACGCTATCTGTATCTCATCCTCAATTGCCAAAGCTATCTCTTCTGTCTCCATAACCTGTTTTCCGTAAAGGATATTACCTGTGGCTGTAAGTACTGCCCCAACCCTTATTCCACGGACAATTCCAAGGCTGAACAGCCCGGCACACTCCATCTCAAAAGCAAGTACATTCTTATTCTCCCATTCCCTTGCCTGAGGGATTTCACGATAAAAGGCATCAGATGTAGCAATTATGCCTACATTATATTCTTTTTTAAGTGCCACTGCAGAGTCTACAATTGCCCGCAAAACCGTATAATCCGGCACAGGCGGCAATAGCTCCAGATCATATACCTTTAAGATACCACACAATGGGACTGCTCCACTTGGAATAATTATTCTACCGGGTGGGATGTCTTTTTGTATTGCACCACATGTACCAATACGAATAACGGTTTTCACCCCAAGCATCTTCATCTCTTCAAGGACAATATCAGCTGAAGGACAACCCATTCCAGTAGTAACAACAGAAACAGAAATGCCCTCATACTCTCCGGTATAAGCCACAAGCCCCCTGAAATCGTTAATCAATCTGGCATTTTCAAGATATTTTTCAGCAACCATTTTTGTCCTGCCAGGGTCACCGGAAAGCAAGGCATATGGGGCAATATCAACTGATTGGCATTTAAGATGATGAGGTTTTGTATGTTCTGTCATATGCTCATTCCTTCCTCTTTGTAAAGGCTGAAGGTATTTAGGCTGAAGGCTGAAGGTAGGAGGAAGAAAGACAGAAA
>JACQYP010000057.1 GCA_016208205.1 Candidatus Desantisiibacteriota bacterium
CGCTTGTCGGGTAAAACTGGATGCCCATGAGAATCCATATTCGTTGCCGGGATTCTTGCAGGAAAAGATAGAGCAAGCATGTTCTCATCTTGCGTTTAATCGTTATCCTGACCAGTATGCCCATGTTTTGCGAAAGAATCTGAGTATCAAGCTTTCTATCTTACCAGAGATGATTATGATGGGTAACGGCTCGGATGAGCTTATCCTGTATCTGCTTTTATGCTTTGGACCAAAAAGAATTATCTTTCCATTGCCTACCTTTTCCATGTATGATATTCTGGCAAGGGCTACCCTTTCTACTCCAATAGGTATTCCACTGGATAATGACTTTGAGATTGATGAAGAAAAAATTATTGATGAGGCAAAAGGGGGAGAAAAATCTGCCATTATCTTCCTGAGCTATCCCAATAACCCTACAGGGAACTGTTTTAGCAGGAAAAAAATTGAAAGGATAATCAGCCGGACAGATGCCTTAGTAGTGTTGGATGAGGCTTATTATGAGTTTTCGCAAGAGACATTCCTGCCCCTTGTTCATGAATGTGAAAGGATTGTGGTCTTGCGTACATTTTCCAAGGCTTTTGGATTGGCAGGGTTGCGTGTTGGGTATATGATTGCTCAACCTCAAGTGATAAATGAGGTAAGGAAGGTAAAGCTTCCTTATAATCTGAATGCTTTTTCTCAAGTGGCAGCAAATATATCTATAGAAAATGCCCCTCTGTTCCTGCCAATCGTTCAAGGGATCATGGATGAACAAAAAAGAGTAGCTGATGCCCTGAGTACAATCTGCGGAATCAAGGTGTACCCATCAAAAGCAAACTTCATCCTCTTTAAGGTTGAGGATATTTGTGCTAAGGATGTTTTTAATTTGCTGATAAATGAAGGGATACTGATACGGTATCTTGGGGATGTTCCCGGCTTGAATAATTGCTTGCGGGTTACGGTTGGAAGACCGGAGGAAAATAATGAATTTTTAGGGGCAATGAAACGGATAAAAGAGTTAGTCACAGAGAGCACAGAGAAGAATTAAGATGATAAACAGACAGAGCGAGATAAAACGAAAAACAAAAGAGACAGATATCCATCTATGGATAGACCTTGATGGCAGCGGGGATTCCAAAATAGATACCGGGATTGGTTTCATGGATCACATGCTGGAGTTATTCAGCCATCATGGTTTTTTCAATCTCAAGGTTGAGGCTAAAGGGGATATCCATGTTGATTACCATCATACAGTAGAGGATATAGGGATATGCCTTGGCGAAGCCGTAACAAAGGCATTGGGTGAAAAAAAAGGGATCCGGCGATATGGGGATGTGTCTCTGCCCATGGATGAGGCATTGGCTTCTGTAGCATTGGATATAAGCGGTAGAGGAATACTGGTTTTTAATGTTGAGTTTCCAGCTTTAACTACAGGGCTTGATTGGGATGAGGTTAAACGCTTTGATACTGAGCTGATAAAAGAATTTTTCAGGGCATTCAGTCAGCATAGCGGCATAACCCTTCATATTAATCTTGCCTATGGCGAGAATGGCCATCATATTATTGAGGCTATCTTTAAGGCATTTGCCCGGGCACTTTGTCTGGCAGTTGAGGTTGATAAAAGAATAGAAGGGGTGCTGTCTACTAAGGGGATGATTTAAGAGGTTATCAGTAATCAGGTAATCAGGTAATCGGTACTCCTATCCCCCGCTGGCGGGGACAGATTACCGATGACCGATTATCGATAGCCATTTTTAGTTTACAACCTGGGGGTGTATTCGTATGTTAGTAATTCCAGCAATTGATCTAAAACAAGGGGTTGTTGTCCGTTTGACCCAAGGGGAGAAGGATACAGCTGTTGTATACTCTGATGATCCGGCAGAGGTGGCAAAACTCTGGGAATCAAAGGGGGCAGAGTTGATTCATGTAGTTGATCTTGATGGAGCAATGGCAGGTCATCATCAGAATCTGGAGTCAGTTAAAAAAATAGTCAATGCAGTAAAGATTCCTGTTCAATTTGGTGGCGGGATAAGAAGTATTAAGACTATAGAAGAGGTGCTGGGGATAGGTGTGGCAAAGGTGATTATCGGAAGCAAAGCAGCTATTGATCCAAATCTGATTCGGGATGCAGTAGCTAAATTTAATGATAAGGTAATTGTTGGGATAGATGCTAAGGGTGGAAAGGTAGCGGTATGGGGCTGGCAGCAGATGACAGAGTATACAGCACTTGACCTTGCCCAGGAAATGAAAAGGAGTGGGGTAACAAGAATCATCTACACAGATATCGCCAAAGATGGAATGTTAGAAGGACCAAACTTTGATGCTGTACGGGACTTTACTCAGGCAATAAAGTTAGAGGTTATTGCTGCTGGAGGGGTAACGAGTATGGATGATATTAAAAAACTCCTGGCTTTTGGGAAAATGGGCTTAAAGGGTGTAATCGTTGGAAAGGCAATCTATACCGGCAATATTGAACTGTCTGAAGCAATAAAAATGGTCAAAGAGGCTCAAGCACCGGAACAGGTTCAGGAGACATTATCGCATCAAGATAGATTCAGACGGCCTTTTAAGCTGAAGAGTGAGGATGAGGTTGTAAAGTTTTACTAATTGCGAATTTCGAATCTCGAATCTCGAATTGCGAATCTGTCTTTCTGGTTCTTCAATTCGCGATTCGCGATTCGAGATTAAATTACAAGGAGGAAATTACTAAAAATGTCTGATCAAGGCAAAACAATTCATACTAAAATTCGCAATCCCAAATTTCGAGGGCTATGGTTACAGCTTGGTATAATTACCTTAAGCCTTGTGCTGCTCTGTCCAGTTGTTGCTATGGCAAATGAGACAGTAACTACAGCAACGACTGTTGCCCCATCAGCGTGGTGGATATGGCCGATCAGTTTATTTGTTGTAACCTTATGCATGGGAATTGTTGCAGTTTTGGGCGGTATCGGCGGTGCAGTACTCTATGTACCTATTATCAGCGGATTTTTCCCTTTTCATCTGGATTTTGTTCGAGGGGCAGGGCTTTTAGTGGCACTTTCCGGTGCCCTGGCAGCAGGTCCTTCTTTATTAAGGTCTGATCTGGCAAACCTGAGATTGGCTATCCCTGTAGCCCTTATTGCTTCAACATCTGCCATATTTGGAGCAATGATTGGGCTTGCCGTGCCTACTAATGTTGTTCAAACACTTCTGGGGATAACTATCCTTGGAATTGTTGCTCTTCTGTTTATGGCAAAGAAATCAGAATTTCCTGATGTGCCTGAAGCTGACGCATTATCTTCATCCTTGCGGATATATGGTATCTACACTGAGGGAAGTACCGGTAAAGTCGTCAATTGGAAGATACACCGTACCCCCGCAGGACTTGCTGTATTTATTGTTATTGGTTTTATGGCCGGTATGTTTGGACTTGGTGCAGGCTGGGCAAATGTTCCGGTATTGAATCTGATAATGGGAGCACCACTGAAGATTGCTGTTGGTACCAGTAAATTTCTGCTTTCAATTACCGATACATCAGCCGCATGGGTTTACTTTAATAAAGGTTGCACAATACCAATGATTGTAGTCCCATCCCTGATAGGTATCATGCTTGGTTCATTTATTGGTGTCCGAATCCTTAAGAAGGCAAAGCCAACCTTTATTCGTTGGATGGTAATAGGTCTGCTTACCTTTGCCGGACTCAAGGCATTACAAAAGGGATTGGGGATTTGAGGGGAAGAATACAGAATACAGAATACAGAATACAGACAAGAGGGCTGTATACTCAGTGGGGTCATAAATAGTGATTTTGTTTCCTTGTCCAAAGCCTAAAATAAATAACCACGAAACACACGAAAATTAATAATCTTACAGAATCAATAGTAAATACTCATCATGAACAGGTTATCTATGCCAATATCCTTGAAAAGGGGATGTTTTTTGGGCTTGGATGCTTGGTGATTACATTCGGGCTTTATGTTTTTGGGGTTATCCCGTCTGCTATTCCCTTAACAGAGGTTTCAAAATATTGGAGTCAGGATGCTCACAGCTATCTTGCAGCCATTAATCGTGATTTTTTACATCTTGAGCATCCTCCCATAGGTTGGACATGGATAACCCTTCTAAAAAAAGGTGATTTTCTCAACTTTCTCAGCATAGCCCTCCTTGCCGGTTTAACCATTTTTTGCTATCTTGCAATTATTCCAAGCCTGTTCAAAAAAAAGGATGTAATTTATGGTCTAATGACCATAGTTGAAATTATGATTCTTGGACTTGCAGCCAGTGGGATATTGGCTGTGGGTGGACATTAGAGGCACAGAGATTAAAGGAAAATAATGTATGGTGTGTTCGGGGAACACATCATATATTACACTATATGTGGTTTTATCCCTCGTCTATTAACAAAATAATTACTCCCTGGAAAAGATTTGGTATATTGTTTCATCTCAGTGGCAATCTGGCTTATTTGAGCAAAATGGGTAATGTTTTTTGATTCAGTAGTCACAATACCAATGGAAATAGTCATCAAAGGGAATTTTTTTTCTATCCCTCCTCGATCATGGCCAAAGATATAACCCCTTTCCCTGTCTTCTTTAGAATACATCTCAGGGATGCTTGCTTCGAATCTCTTTATTATCTCTAAGCAAATAGTATCTACCCTTTCAGCAGAGGTAATTAAAACAAAGTCATCACCGCCAATATGCCCAATAAAATTATTGATAGTCTCTGACTGCTTTATTATATTAATAAGGACATTAGCTGTAAGACGAATAACCTTATCCCCTTGCTCAAACCCATAGTTGTCATTAAATACCTTGAAATTATCCAGATCAATGTAGCAAAAGGCAAATGTATCTTTTGTTGCCAGGAGATTATTTACTTTTTCTCGAATAGAGTTGTTCCCAGGCAACATGGTCAATGGATTGGCATCAAGTCCAAGATAGGTGCGTTGAATAAGCGATCGTATCTTGGCTAATAGCCTTTCAGGTCTAATCGATTTAACCATATAATCATCTGCACCAAAATCCAATACCTGCATCTCAACATCCATCGCATCCATTGCAGTAAGTATTATCACCGGAATATGCTGGAACACAATGTTCTGTCTTATCTTCTTGCAAATTTGATACCCATCCATACTTGGAAGCATTAGATCAAGGATAACCAAATGAGGAATTTTCTCACGCATAAGCCTAAAAGCTTGTTCCCCATTTTGGGCTGTGATGGTTTCATATCCTGCATTTTCTAATAAGTCACTCAAACTCATCAGGACATCCATTTCATCGTCTACAATAAGAATAAATTGTTTGTTCATGTATTTTAATAGCCTCAAACAAGGTGTGTTCATGGAACGCACCCTGCATTTTACGCAAAAACTGCAACAATATACAACAAATGTCAATATATGTAACTATAAGTATAACATTATTTTTCCGGGATGTCAAATAAAAAAATTATCAATCTGTGCAAGTAAAAATTTATCGCAGAGTACGCAGAGTTTGCAGAGGGGAAGTGGTTATTTTTATTTTCTCAGCGATCTCTGCGTGTTCTGCGGTGAACCAAAAAATCCATAATGAGAATTGCTGGGCTAAAATATTCCTTGACTTTTTGCAATAGACATGATATACTGATTAAACCATAAGGGAGGGAAACCTTAAGGCAGGATATTTTTGTGTACAATAATAGGCTCTACCCTCTAAATTTGTTTAATAAATGGACATTATTCCTTGATTGTGAGGATAATGTCCATTTTTGTTTTTAATAAAGATTAACCACAAAGGCACTATTGAACCCTCACCCTGTCCCTCTCCCATGAGGAGAGGGAGAAAGACACAAAGAAAAAAATCTTAGTGTATTCGTGTCTTTGTGGTTAATCTTTCCCGTTTTTCACTTTATTTCTATGGAGGTACTACTCATGCTTAAACAACTTTTACTTTTACTTATTTTGTTACCAACCCTATCTATGGCAGCAACAAATACTGTTGTTTCCTCTCCATTGCCGGCGGCAAATAAGTTTGTCATTGCCATTGCTGAAATAGGAAAGGGTCCTGATAGCCTTGAATCGGATGCCGGCAAGGAGATAACCCGACTTATTGTCAGAGAGTTGAATGAAAAATTTATTAGATTCAATGAGACACAGGTAGAGACTATTATCGTTGAAAAGGTTAAGAATAATGATGAGGCAGGGGCTCTTGGCAAAAAGTATGGGGCGTCTCTGATTGTCTGGGGATGGATACCTGTAGCCACTCAGGATGCCTTTATCCCTAACTTTAAGATTGCAAATGAGATAAAGGGCATGGAGATGATTAATCAAAAGGAATTCTCATCCAGACTGCGTGGGGTTGATAGCTTTGCTTTAAGTGATATTATTTGTGAAAGGGCTTCTATGCTATCCTCATTTCTGATAGGGCTTACCTCTTATTCAAACAAGGAGTATAAGAAAGCTTTGTTTGAGCTGGACGCGGTCAGATCAAAGGAAAGAATCTCCTCTGGCAATAGCGGATTTTTTGATTCTAAGGGAATTGCTCTGTACCTTGGGAATATCTATCTTTATCAAAAGGCATATGAGCTTGCTGTCAAGGAATACGATAAGGCAATTCTGTCGGATCAAGGCTATGGTAAGGCATGGTATAACAAGGCTATTGCCTTGACCAAGCTGGAGAGGTATCAGGATGCCCTTATCTGTTACAATGAGACTATCCGGCTGCTTAATGAAGAATGTCTTGATGCCTGGTATCAAAAGGCAACCGTGTTATCCCTGCTTGGAAGATTTCAGGAGGCACTCCTTGTCTATGAACAACTTACAAAGATTGAGCCTGACAATGCGGATGCATTATATAAAAAAGGGATGATCCTGTGCGAGCTTGGAGAGACAAAAAAGGCAATGGATTGTATGGATGAGGTTATTAAACTTCAGTCTGGCTCTCCATTGTCTTATTATACTAAAGGGATACTTCTTGAGGAGCAAAAAAGGTATGAAGACAGTATTGCTTGTTATAATGCTTGCCTGAAACTTCAGCCACAGAATATTTCATGTTGGCAGCATAAGGCAGGAGCTCTTGAAAGATTGAACAAAAAGGATGAGGCTATATCATGTTATAATACGCTCACAAGCATTGAGCCGAACAATATTGATGCCTTGTATGCTAAATCTGTTCTGCTATCTGAGACCAAAAACTATGAGGCTGCCAATAAATGTCTTGATGAAGCCCTTCGTGTCTCGCCAAAACATTTATCGGCATGGAAACAAAAGGCAGCTGTCTTGAGCAAACTTGGAGAATATGAGGAGGCTCTTGGATGTTTTGAGCAAATATCCGGGACAGTATCCCTGTCTGTTGATGTTTTATCTTGCAAAAGTATTGCCTTAATTGAGCTTAATCGCAATGATGAGGCTATAGCCTGTTTGGATAAGATACTTGAGTTATCACCTGCCAATACTGATGCCTTATTTTCTAAGGCTTTGCTGCTGCAAAAGATGGGAAGAAAGCAAGAGGCTGTTATATGTTTACAAGATGTGGTTAAGGCAATGCCGACCCATACTCAGGGCTGGTATCGTCTTGGGCTTATAGCCATCGAATCCGGAGAGCTGCAAAAAGGCGAGGAATGTTTCAGGCAGACTGTAAAATTGGATCCCGAACATATTCAAGCCTGGTATCGTGGTGGGCTTGCCTTAAATGAGCTTGGTGAAAGCAAGGAGGCTTGCCAATACCTTGAACGAGCAGTAAAGCTTGACCCATCCCTCTCAGATGCCTGGTACTTGAGGGGTACAATCCTTGCTAAAATGGGTGAATATGAAGAGGCAATCCCTTGTTATAGTCAGGTAATATCCCTTAATGTAGACGAAGCGTCTCGCTTCGTATCCTCAACGAGCCGAGACGGACTGGCTGTTGTTAATGCCTGGCGTAAAAAGGCAAATGCATTAAGTAGCCTCAAGAGATTCAAGGAAGCGATTCTTTGCTATGAAGAGTCACTGAAGCTTGACTCAAAAAATGCAGCTGTTTGGGTTGAAAAGGGGGATGCCCTGCTTGGGATTAAGGATATTTCAAATGCTGTAAAATGTTATAATCAAGCATTGACCATAGGTACATCTGATACCCTTTGGTGTAAAAAGGGCGATGCATCAGCCATGCTTAACGATGATAAAGGTGCCCTTGAGTGTTATGATAATGCTGTCAAAATAAACCCATCCTGCGTAGATGCATGGTACAATAAGGGGTTATCGCTTATCAGGCTGAAACAATACGAGGATGCTCTCACCGCATATACAAAGGTGATAGAATTGACCCCTACAGTAGACGAGTCGTCTCGGCTCGTTGAAAGTACGAAGCGAGACGCTTCGTCTACAGTTGCCTGGAAGCAAAAAGGAAATATCCTGACAAGGCTCAAAAGGTATGATGAGGCACTTAATTGTCTTGATAAGATACTTTCGATGCAGCCTGAGGATACTGAAACCATATCCCTGAAGGCAGCCCTACTGCAACAACTGAATCGGCTTGAGGCTGCTGTGCAGTGTCTTGAGCTGCTTCCTAGAAATGAAGATAATCTTCAGAGGATGGCTGATATTCTTGCTACACTTGGTAAGTATGATAGGGCGGTTGAGTATTATTCTCAAGTGATAGGAACAGACAAAGAGAATCTATCTGCCTGGTGTAAAAAAGGGGTATGTCTGCAAAATCTGAATCGTCTGCAGGATGCACTTGTCTGCTATAATACGGTAATTGAGAATACGAAGCGAGACGCTTTGTCTACAGAAAATACGAAGCGGGACGCTTCGTCTGCCGCCTTAACCCAGAAGGCAATTATCCTTACCTCGCTTGGCAATATGGGTGATGCAGTAGAGTGTTATAATAAGATTCTGGAGAAAAAACCTGATTGCATGGATGTTATCTACAAGAAGGGACTGCTCCTGTCTGAACTGAAGCTCTATCCAGAGGCTCTCAAATGCTTTGATAAGATCACTGACGAAAATACAGAATTATTGATTGAAAAAGCTCTGGTGTTATCCAATCTCAAGCGTGATAAGGATGCCCTCGCCTGTCTGAATAAGGCAACAAGTATCTCCCCTGATAAGGCAATTGCCTGGTGGAGACAGGGAGAGGTGTTGAGCAAGCTTGAGGAGAATGAGGAGGCAATCAAGGCTTATGATACGGCTATTAAAATCCTGCCGCAAGAGGCACAATTGCAATGCGATAAGGCACAGGTTCTGGAATCTCGATAACAAGCATGTTAAGGCATGGTACAACAAGGGGGTTATCCTATCCGGCACGGGTGAGCACAAGCAGGCAATCGAATGTTATGCCCGGGTAATCGAATTAAATCCCCTGCATGTTAATGCCTGGTATAATCAGGGGTTAGCCCTTGCAGAGCTTAAGGAATTCGAAAAAGGGGCAGAATGCCTTGACAGGGTAATTAATTTGGACGGGAAGTATTATAAGGCATGGCTCAAAAAGGGAGAGTTGCTGGAGAAGATGAACAGGGATCAATCAGCATTCCTTTGCTATGAAGAGGCAATTAAAATAAATGCTACGGATACTGTTGCCTTGCTTGGAAAGGCAAGGATATTAGCGTCAATGAATAAACAGCAGGAGGCATCTGATTGTTATGCCTTTGTCCTCAAATTAGAGAAGCAAAATTTTGAGGCATTGCTGGGAATGGCACGGGCATTGAACCTCCTGAATAAATACGCTGCTGCCCTTGAATCCTGTAATAGGATGTTAGAGATTGATCCCAATTGTGCAGATGCATGGGTCTGTAAGGGTGATGCCTTAACCGGCATGAAGGAGTATTCTGAGGCTATAACTGCTTATGACGCTTCGTCTACTGAAAATACGAATCGGGACGCTTCGTTTACTAAGGCATTATCCGGCAAAGGGTTGTGTATGTCCAAGCTTTGTCGGTACGAAGAGGCAATATCGCTCTATGATCAAGCCATAGCCATAAACAAAGAAAATGCTGGTTTGTGGTATTATAAAGCAACTGCTCTTTCTGGTGCAAAAAAATATCAGGAAGCAATTAATTGTTATGATAAAGCAATCTCGATAGATTCATCAAAACCGATATATTGGTACGATAAGGCATCCTCTTTATCCTCTCTTGAAAGATATGAGGAGGCTGCTACCTGTTATACTAATGTCCTGAAATTAGATGCTAAGCACACCCTTGCATGGTATAACAAAGGGCTATGCCTTGCCATGATTAATCAACTACCCGAGTCAATTAATTGTTATGATGAGGCATTAAGGATATGCCCCAATGATGCTGATACCCTGTATAACAAGGGGCTTGCCCTGAGTAACTCAGGAAGGCAGGAAGAGGCATTAATGTGCTATACCAGAACAATTCAGCAAGATCCGGCACATAGTAAGGCATGGTATAATAAAGGGAATATCTTGTATTCCAATAAGAAATATCAAGAGGCAATAGATTGCTATCAGCAGACAATAACCCTTGAGCCGTCAAATACCCTTGCCTGGTATAATCAGGGAATAGCCTTATCAGCCATGGGTAGGTTTCAGGAGGCAGTCAAATGTTATGATGAGGTTCTAAAAAGGAGCCCTAATGAGGATAAGGTGTGGATGAATAAGGCACTTACTTTAAGCAAACTCGGCAAACATGAGGATGCCGCAGGGTGTTACCAGGAGATAATCAGAATGTGCCCTAAAAACATAGATGCTGTTTTTAGAAAAGGTGTGGAATTAGCTGAGATTGGCAAGCATCAAGAGGCAATTGAGTGCTATAAAACTGTCCTGAAAGGCAATAGCGATATTTCTGCAAATAAAGAGGTCTTGTATTATCAAGCCGTGTCCCTTGTCAGCCTTGGCAAGCACGAGGATGCTGTGAAAGCCTATGCTAATGTTCTCAAGCTTAACCCAAAGGATGAAAAGGCATTGCTTGGAAATGGAGCTGCCCTTATGTGGCTGGAAAGATATGAGGAGGCTATGGATTGCTATACCGATGTCCTATCCTTAAATCTATCAGACAATGGCAATGCCTGGTATCAGAAAGGGCTGACATGCACCCATCTTAAAAGATATAATGATGCTATTGCCTGTTATAATCAAGCTACTGATATTAATCCTCTATTGGTTGATGCCTGGTATCAGAAGGGAGAGGCATTATATTCACTGGAACGATTGGAACAAAGCATGTCTTGCTTTGATATGGTAATTAAGCTGAACCCATCCCATGCAAAGGCATGGCATAAGAAGGGTGCTATATTGTATGAGTTTGGAAAGATTAAGGAGGCAGCAAACTGTTTTGATGAGGCAACCAAAAATGATCCCACCTATGCCCAGTCATGGTATAATAAGGGTATGGCTATGGAAAAACTGGGTGAGCTGAAGAATGCTATCAGCAATTATGAAAAGGCGATAGAATTAAAATTAGAGAATATAGAGGTTTGGTACAATAAAGGGAAGAGTCTGGAAAAACTTAATCGGTTTGATGAGGCAATTGTTTGCTATGATAAGGTTACAACCATAAAGCCGGGGCATCTTAATGCCTGGTATCGAAAGGCGATGCTTCTGATGAAGGCGGATAAGTTTAATGGGGCACTGCTTTCCATTGAAGAGGCATTAAAGATAAGCCCCATGTATGATGATGCTCTGTATTGTAAGGGAAATATTCTCTATCGACTTGGGCGGTATGATGATGCCCTGGGCTGCTATGAAAGTATTCTGTCGCGAAACCCTCAGCACATTCATGCCTTGTATGGTAAGGGTGTAAACTTGGGCAAATTAGGCAAGGTTGGGGATGCAGGCATATGTTACGAGCAGGTAACCAGGCTGAATCCTGAATATACAGATGCCTGGTACAATTGGGGTAATCTATTGTATAAGGCAGGAAGATATGGCGAGGCAAATACCTGTTTTGATGAGGTCATTAAATTGGATAAGACCTATGCAGAGGCATGGTATAATAAGGGAAATATCCTGTATCAACTTGGACGGCCGCAAGAGGCATTAACCTATTATGATGAGGCAATTAACTTGAATGCAAACGATGCCAATGCCTGGTATAATAAAGGGAATATCCTGTATCAGCTCGAAAGGTATCAGGACGCAATGAATTGCTTTGACAATACTATCCGGATAAATCCCATGGATGCCAAGGCATGGTACAACAAGGGTCTGGTGTTTGCCAAATTAGAAAAGTATCAAGAGGCAATCCCCTGCTTTGATGTATCCATTAAAATAGACCCAACAGATGCCAATGCCTGGTATAATAAGGGAACAACCCTGGGGAATGCAGGAAGGATTGATGAGGCTATTTTTTGTCTGGAAAAAGCCATTAACCTTTATCCTGATTTTGCCCCTGCATGGAGGGCAAAGGGTACCTACCTTCTTGTTGCCGGCAAGGAACACAGGTTGGTTGAGGATTGTTTTAATAGCTCAGGCAACATAAGCCTGTTATGGGTATCCATGCCATAGAGGGTTATATCTTGAGCTATCAGATTTATCTCATGAGTGCCTACTACATTAACAAGTTCCTCAACCTCTTTTACGATACTATCTATATCCCTGCTTTGATATTTGCCCCGCAAGGCAGGAATAAGGCAATAAGAGCAGCAATTATCACATCCATCAGCTATCTTGACATAGGCTGTATGCGGAAGGGTAGCAATGATGCGTGTAGACGAAGCGTCTCGCTTCGTATCTTCGACGAGCCGAGACGACTCGGCTACTATCTGAGACGGCTTAGCTACTATTGCCTGATAAATCTTGCTTATTTCCCCCACACCAATCAAATGACCTATTCCGGGAAATTCATCCA
>JACQYP010000058.1:0-5961 GCA_016208205.1 Candidatus Desantisiibacteriota bacterium
CAATTCACCCACCATACCCCAAACCGGTGAAACCTCATAGATGTTAGAGAAGATAACCAGACGATCATCATCTACCTCGCCTGACCTGACGCCCCTTGCAACTACTGTTGTTGTGCCGCAAGGTTGTACATTAATGGTTAAGGTAGTTGCGAAGTAGCCTGAGTAATCTGTAACCGTTGTTGACCTTGTCTTTGTCCAGCCAAGGTCAATGGCGATTGGTTCGGTTGCCCCATAACCAGTGCCTTGAACTGTAATTGTCGTTCCAACTGAGCCACGGAATGGTGAAACCGTGATAATGTTTGAATAGATACACAATGCTGCTCGTGATACCTCACCAGAAACAAGCCCGGTAGCTACAATAGTCGTTGTCCCACATGGCTGAGTGTCAAGTGTCCAGCTCGTATTAAACTCACCTGTGGCATTAGTTAATACCTGCCCAATGGTTCGAGTATAGCCAAAGTCAATCCTGATATTCTCACTCCCGCTATAACCATTACCGGCTACGGTAATTATTGTCCCCACCGTTGCCCTTGTTGGGGTTACAAGGATAATGTTTGACCTTACCAGTAATGTCTTTTCTGCACTCGTTTGGGAAACAAGCCCGGCTGCGGTTATGGTTGTTGTCCCAAAGGTTTGCGTATCAATGGTAAACGATGCCTCAAAGTAACCGCGGTTATCGGTTGTTACAGAGGTCATGGTTATAACCTTCCCAAAGTCAACACGGATACCCTCTCCTGCCCAGTAACCATTACCAATAACAAGTATTGGTGTGCCAACTGTGCCCTGCCCTGGTGAGACAACCACAATATTAGTAAGAATCTCAAATCTCCTTAATTCATCCTGTTGGCAATTAAGCCCATAAGCTATCACGCTTGCGGTTCCGCCAGACTGAGTATCTACTGTAAAGGTAGTCGTAAATTCACCGGCAGCATTGCTTGTTACTGTTGTAATCGTCTTATTTATGCCCAGACTTATTCGTACTGTCTCAGAACCGCTATAACCATCGCCAATAATGGTAACTATTGTTCCTACAGAGCCAAAGGTTGGCTTAAATGTAGTTACATGCACTTGAGCCGTAAATGTGGCATAACCCTTTTCATTGTTCTCCATGTCAGTAGCCAGTATTCTGTTTGGACCATTAACCTGTGCATCAGCTGTAAAGGTATAAATAAATGTACCGTCTTCCTCTGTTATTGGCAGTGGTGAAATGATTGCATTTGTAGTACCAAAATCAACCCTTATTTGATCACGCCTTCCAAACCCTGTGCCATTAATGGTAATTGGTGTGCCGATTGTCCCTGCCATTGGTGTTGACTGTGCAATAGCTGCATGGAGATAGAAGAGTCTCGTATCCCGCTCAAGGCTGGTCCTACCAATAACCACCACTGTCTTTGTCCCTGAAACCTGGGTATTAACCGTAAAGGTTGTACTGAATGCACCTGTTATATCTGTATATATATCAATAATTTCAACAGTAGCACCAAAGTCAATCTTCATCTGCTCTGTTGGATTATAACCATTAGCCACTAAGGTAATAATCATTCCTACTGATCCTCGAGTCGGGGTAAGTGTAGTAATATTAGCATATATCGTTACGCTGCTATATACCTTCTCGCCGGTAGTCAGACCCTGTGCAGTAATGGTTGTTGGTCCACGAACCTGTGTATCAATGGTAAATGTTGTTATGAACTCACCACTGCTATTTGCCTTGATCATACCTATTGATGGTGTTGTGCCAAAATCAATTTGAATGAATTCACCTGTATTATCGCCATACCCATTACCGGCTAAGGTAATGATTGTTCCGACCGTACCCTTTGTTGGTGAGGTCAGGATGATATTTGCCTTGATACAATAAAGTCCTGCAGCAACCTCTCCTGTAGATAGTCCATTAGCTATTACTGTAGTTGTTCCATAGGCTTGAGTGTCAACCGTAAATATTGAGACTATTTCGCCAATGACATTAGCTGTAACCTGGGACATGGATGCCTTCTTGCCAAAATCAACCTTAATTGCCTCGCTTAATCCATACCCATTACCATAAACCGTAACAAAGCTACCCACCGTTCCCTTGCTTGGGGTAACAGCTGTAATATTAGAGTAGATAACCATCGAGCTATAAGCCTTTGGATTCTCGCTTGTCTGTGCACTCGGATAGCTATAGACAAATATTTGGGTACTACCTGCTGGTTGAGCATCTACTGTAAAGGTTGTTGCAAACGAACCATAGCTTGAGGCATACACTGTATTTGGTTGGATGATAGCCGCATTAATTCCAAGCCTCATTCTGATATTTTCAGAAGCAGTAAACCCTGTACCCATAATATATATTGGTGTTCCAACCGTTGCCCTTGTTGGCGTAATTGATGTTGAACCAAACTCAAGCAGCAATTGCTCGCCAACACCATAGCCATTACCAGAGACAGTAATCATGGCTCCAACCGTTCCCTTATTTGGTGTAACCATAATCACATTTCCGCGTATGTATAGCGTTGTCTCTGCAGAAATACCATTAGCCTTTGTTTCTCTTACCAGAACAGTTGTTGTTCCATACACCTGGGTATCAATGGTAAATGTAGTACTAAATGTCCCATTGCTTGAGGTTAATATCCCTGCCACACTCGGTGTTATACCAAAGTCCACCTTAATTGGTTCCTTGTTTGAGAAGCCCTCGCCATAAACCCGCACAACCCTGCCCACTGTTCCGCTTGTTGGCGTAACAAATACCTTGCCGGTTATAACAAATATCGCCTCTGCGATTTGACCAGAATCCAGTCCTTCAGCAAGTATCCGGACATTTCCTGCCGGCTGGGTATTAACTGTAAATACAATGGTAAATGAGCCATTTTCTGATGTTACTTTTTCACACATACTTCGACTGATACCAAAGTCAACCCGAATCATCTCAAGCTCATCAAACCCATTACCGGAAACCGTAACTATTGTCCCAACCGTACCTGAATTGGGTGTTACCTGCCAAATACTGGACCAGATATTAGCATAGATATTCACACCACTGTTTGATGATTCCCCACTTATCCTACCAATAGCTTCTACAGTCGTTGTCCCACATTTCTGCGTATCAACCGTAAATACCAGGGTAAATACCCCGCCACCATCTGTCATAACCGTTGTAATTGGTAATGTTTTGCCAAGATTAACATCAATTGGTTCTGTGTCACCATAGCCATTACCAATCAAGGTAATTGGTGTGCCAACCGTTGCCTTTATTGGTGTCATACTTACTATATTACTAAAAATAACAAACCTTGAACTACTCAGCTCTCCGCTTTCCAGACCACTTATTGCCACTGTTTTTGTCCCACAACTCTGAGTATCAATGGTAAAATTAGACAAAACCTTGCCATAGGTTGAAGAGGTTACAATAGCCATGGATGTTGTTGTCCCAAAATCAACCCTTATTGGTTCAGCATTACCATACCCTGTTCCAAGAACATTAACCATTGTCCCCACACTACCACGGGACGGTGTTACCTGAACAACATTGGAAACTATGGTAAAGTCTTTGATTGGTCTAACATTAGATATTAGACCATAAGCACCTATCTCTGTTATACCATACTCCTGTGTATTAACCACAAATGTAGCCTTGAACACACCATTGGCTAATGCCGTAGTTTGAGTAATCCCATAATTCCAGCCAAAGTCAATCCTGACTCCCTCGTTTGCTTGATACCCCCTGCCCTCAATACTGACCATGGTGCCCACGCTGCCTTTAGTTGGGGTGACAATAACTATCTGAGGCACAATAGCAAAGTATGTATATGCATATTCATTACTTGACATTCCAGTTGCAGATACTGTATTTGAACCCATGGGCTGGGTATCGGTGGTAAAGGTAATATCAAATGAGCCGTATTCATCACTCAAGCAGGAGACAAGGCTCATGGTTTTACCAAAATCAATCTTTACCTGCTCATTACCGGCATAGCCATTGCCCTTGACATTGATAACTATGGTCGCATAACCCTCTGTTGGTGTAATTTCAATGATATTGGCAAATATTCTAAATGGTCTGTCATCTGTATCTCCTGTAGCCATACCAATAGCCACAATCGTCTTTGTCCCGGCTACCTGAGTATCAACGGTAAATATCGTATTGAATACACCGTCACTGTTTGCAGTAGCTATTGTTCGGGTATTTGCTGCTCCAAAATCAATCCTGATATTTTCGTTGGCACCATATCCATTACCGGTCACGCTAACCGGTGTACCTACTGAGCCAATTATTGGGGTTACCTGAGTAATCTCACCACAGATACGGAATTGATATGTGCCGCTTAAACCGGATGTATTGCTTCTGCCAATAATCGTTACTGTGCCTGATGGTTGAATGTCAACAACAAATGTTGTTGCAAAGCTGCCCATTTGAGAAACATCCTGTGATTTGACTAATTTGATATCATTTGTCTTACCAAAGCTGATATATACCTTATCCCCTCCAGCATATCCATTACCAAACACATTAATCATTGTGCCGACTGAGCCGGTCTTTGGTTCAATATTATAGATGGCAGGCAGGATGTATATATTGGTTGTATCATAACAGGATGCACTCCTTGCCACAACCGTAGTTGTTCCTAACACTTGAGTATCAACGGTAAATGGAATGTTAAACACTCCGTCTGCTTGCGGATAACCATTTGTAATAGCATTGGTCAACCCGAAATCAACAGTAATCTCCTGCCCAACACCATAGCCTGTGCCACTGACCGTGATGATACTTCCAACCGTTGCCTGTGCAGGCGTAATCCCGATAATCTCACCAATGATAACAAACCTATTCCTGCTTATCAATCCGCTGCTTGCCCCTGTAGCCACAATGGTTCTTGTCCCTTGAGGCTGGGTATCGACTGTAAGAACAGCCACAAAGGCACCGTTAGACTCAACCGTACTTGAGGTAATAGATGTTGTCCGGCCAAAGTCAATACTAACCATCTCTCCAGCCTGATACCCTTGTCCCGAAACCGTTACAAGGCTACCAACTGTGCCAGCTGTTGGTATCACGCTGTACATCTCCGGCTCAATGTAGAATGTATTCATAGCCACACTTACACCGCTGGCAATAATAGTTGTAGTTCCATATTTCTGGACATCAACTGTCCAGCTTGTGGTGAATGAGCCATAAGTGCTTGCCTGTGCCTGCTGAATGTTATTATTGGTACCAAAATTAACGGTAACAACCTCACCTGCGGCATAACCTGTGCTGTAAATCGTAACTATTGTGCCAACGCTGCCGGATGTTGGCAGGACACTGACAACCTGCGGTGTGATAAAGAAGCGGTTACCGGCACTTGCGACACCACCAGCTGTAATGGTTGTGGTACCATATGCCTGGACATCAACGGTAAAGCTGCAAGTAAGTGATCCGTTCGCACTTGCCTTTGCCTGCTGGATGTTATTATTGGTGCCAAAACTAACGGTAACAGTATCACTTGCGGCATAGCCTGTGCTGTCCATCGTAACAATCGTGCCAACACTCCCCTGTGTTGGCGTAACGCTGACCACCTGCGGAAAGATAAAGAAGCGATTGTCGGCACTTGAGATACCACTGGCAATAATGGTTGTGGTGCCATACTGCTGGACATCAACTGTAAAGCTTGTGGTAAATGAACCCTGTGTGCTGGCAACTGCTGTCTGAATGGTAGCATTGGTGCCAAAGGCTACGGTAATATTATCACCCGCGGCATAGCCTGTGCTGTAAATCGTAACTATCGTGCCAACACTGCCTGTTGCTGGTATAACGCTAACCACCTGTGGTATAATAAAGAATCTGTTGTTTGCACTTGAGATACCGCCAGCAGTAATGGTTGTGGTGCCATATGCCTGGACATCAACCGTAAAGCTTGTGGTAAACGAACCATTCGTGCTGGCAACTGCCTGTTGAATGGTAGCATTGGTGCCAAAGGCTACGGTAATGTTATCTCCTGTGGCATAGCC
>JACQYP010000058.1:5981-23544 GCA_016208205.1 Candidatus Desantisiibacteriota bacterium
CTGTAATGGTTGTGGTGCCATACTGCTGGACATCAACCGTAAAGCTTGTGGTAAATGAACCCTGTGTGCCGGCCTGTGCTGTCTGAATAGTAGCATTGGTGCCAAAGACTACGGTAATGTTATCTCCTGCCGCATAGCCTGTGCTGTAAATCGTAACGATCGTGCCAACCGTACCTGTTGTTGGTGTAACGCTGACCACCTGCGGCGAGATAAAGAAGCTGTTGCCGGCACTTGCGATACCTTTGGCTGTAATGGTTGTAGTACCATATGCCTGGACATCAACCGTAAAACTTGTGGTAAATGAACCCTGTGTACTGGCAACCACCTGCCCAATGGTAGCATTAGTGCCAAAAGCAACGGTAACAGCATCACTTGCGGCATAGCCTGTGCTGTAAATCGTAACGATCGTGCCAACACTGCCTGTTGCTGGTACAACGCTGACCACCTGCGGTGTAATAAAGAATCCATTGCTGGCAATTGAGATACCGCTGGCTGTAATGGTTGTGGTACCATACTGCTGGACATCAACCGTAAAGCTTGTGGTAAATGAACCCTGTGTGCTGGCAACTGCTGTCTGAATAGTATCATTGGTGCCAAAGGCTACTGTAATATTATCTCCTGCAGCATAGCCTGTGCTATAAATCGTTACCACTGTGCCAACGCTGCCTGCTGTTGGCGTAACACTGACCACCTGCGGTGTAATAAAGAAGCTATTGCCGGCAATTGAGATACCGCTGGCTGTGATAGTTGTAGTACCATACTGCTGGACATCAACCGTAAAGCTTGTGGTAAATGAGCCATTCGTACTGGCAACTGCTGTCTGAATGGTAGCATTGGTGCCAAAGGCTACGGTAATATTATCACTCACAGCATAGCCTGTACTGTAAATCGTAACGATCGTGCCAACGCTGCCGGATGTCGGTGTAACACTGACCACCTGCGGGGTAATAAAGAATCTGTTGTTGGCACTTGCGATACCGTTTGCTGTAATGGTTGTGGTACCGTATACCTGGACATCAACGGTAAAGCTTGTGGTAAATGAGCCCTGTGTGCTGGCCTGTGCTGTCTGGATGGTAACATTGGTGCCAAAGGCTACGGTAATATTATCCCCTGCGGCATAGCCTGTGCTGTAAATCGTAACTATTGTGCCCACTGTGCCTGTTGCCGGTACAACGCTGACTACCTGCGGTGTAATAAAGAAGCTGTTGTTTGCACTTGAGATACCGCCGGCTGTAATGGTTGTGGTACCATACTGCTGGACATCAACCGTAAAGCTTGTGGTAAATGAACCCTGTGTGCTGGCCTGTGCTGTCTGGATGGTAGCATTGGTGCCAAAGGCTACGGTAATATTATCCCCTGCGGCATAGCCTGTGCTGTAAATCGTAACTATTGTGCCCACTGTACCTGTTGCCGGTACAACGCTAACTACCTGCGGTGTAATAAAGAAGTTGTTGTTTGCACTTGAGATACCGCCGGCTGTAATAGTTGTGGTACCATACTGCTGGACATCAACCGTAAAGCTTGTGGTAAATGAGCCATTCGTGCTGGCAACTGCCTGTTGAATGGTAGCATTGGTGCCAAAGGCTACAGTAATATTATCACCAGCTGCATAGCCTGTGCTGTAAATCGTAACTATTGTGCCAACGCTGCCTATTGTTGGTGTAACGCTAACCACCTGCGGCTTGATAAATATGGTGTCTGTATCAACATCAGCCGCATCAGCCAACACTGTTGTTATACCATAAACCTGCGTATCAATGGTAAATACACCCGTAAATGCACCGTTTACATCACTGCTAATCACGGTAATGCTTGGTGTTAGGCCAAAGTCAACACGGACATCGGTACTTGCCGCAAACCCAGTGCCATTGATACCAATCACCCTTCCTACCGTACCATTTGCAGGTGTTACATGGATAACGCCACGGATAACGAACACGGTCTTTCCTGCCGGAATACATGTCTTGCTGCCAATAGCCACAATGGTCGTTAACCCATAGGGCTGATTATTAACCGTAAAGGTAGTTGTAAATTCACCGTTATTATCTGCAATACATTTTGTTATCGACCTTGATGTTCCAAAGTCAATGGCTACCCCTTCATTGGGTGCAAAGCCATCACCCTTAACCGTAACGATTACACCCAGCGTCCCCTGTGTTGGCGTAACGGTTACAATCTTTGGACTGATCCCAAAGGTGGATGTAGCCATTCGACCAGAACCTATGCCCTGTGCCCTGATGATCGTCACCCCTGCCGGCTGAACATTAACCACAAAGGTAGTGCTGAATGTTCCCAGATTCGAAGCAGCACAGTATGGATTTCTTGACTCAGTATCAGTACCAAAGAATACCTGAATCACCTCATTTGCCTGATACCCATTACCAGTAACCGTAACCGTAATACCTGTTGTACCGGATGGCGGGACAACCGCAGTAATATTTGGTACAAGTCCAAACCTGCTCACACCTGTTTCACCAGAGCCGGTACCCCTGGCATTGATTGTTTTTGTCCCATAAACCTGAGTATCAACCGTAAATATCTTAGTAAACACACCATCAGTATCAACCACCGGATCAACAATGGACATGGTTGTTCCAAAATCAATCCATACCTGTTCGCCTGATTGATAACCGTCACCAATAACCGTAACAAAGCTGCCTATGGTTCCGGTAGTTGGTACTACCTCTCGGATCTTACCACGAATCTTTACTGTTGTCAGATTAGATAACCCGCTTGAAAGCCCTGTTGCTGTTAAGGTTGTTGTCCCAAACACCTGAGTATCTATGGTAAAGCCTCTGGCAAAATACCCGCTGATATCCGGTATGACTGTAAACATATTTGTACGATTACCAAAGTCTATCTGTACGGTTTCAGAGACAGCATAGCCGGAACCCTCTACCGTAATCCATGCACCTACCACACCGCTTGCCGGTGACACCCAGACCCTGGGCGTAATCCAGACATAGTCGCTTGCCGGGACACCATATGTCTTACCAACACCCTCAACCATGGTTTTACCACATTTTTGAGTATCTATGGCAAAGGTTGTTGTCCATGATCCTTCTTCAGATGCCTCATCAACATATTGTATCCCGGCACTGGTTCCAAAGTCTAACCTCACTGCCTCACTTGTTCCATAACCGGTTCCACAAACCGTAATTATGCTGCCCAGCATACCGGTTGTTGGATTAATCACAATCTTTGGTATGATAAAGTGGTATGAGCTAAAACATGTCGGTGTACTTAAGCCCGAGGCTGTTATTGTATGCGTCGCATATTTCTGGGTATCAACTGTCCAGACAACACTGAATTCACCTTGTGCATTACTCACTGTGTCGGTAATACTTATAGTCTTTCCATAATCAATCCGTACCCTTTCCCCTAAGCCATACCCATTACCCATAACCGTGACTAAAGAGCCGGTCATGCTCACGGTTGGAGACACAAGAATAATATTTTCACGAATATGGTAGTAATTATAAGCTCTCTCCCCTGATGGAACACCCTCAGCATCTACGGTCGTTGTCCCATAGATTTGGGTATTAATAATATAACTTACCTCAAACTCACCGCGATAATTGCTCCATGTATTCGCAATCTTTGGCTCCAATATTGTTCCAAAGACAATAAATACCTGCTCACCTGCCCCATACCCATTACCCTTGATAGTCACTATACTGCCAACCGTGCCAAAGGATGGTAGAACATGGGTAACATTGGCACATATTGTAAACGGTGCTGTAGTCATCTCAGCCGTACTGCTGCCATAAACCCTGACAACCTTTTCCCCATAGGGTTGGGTATTGATAATATATGTCCCGGCAAATGTCCCATATTCTGATGTGAATATCTTATCCTCTAATAATTGCTCACCTATATAGAACCTGATCCATTCCTTATCTCCATATCCATCACCATTAATACTGATTATGCTGCCAACAGAGCCTCTGGTTGGTGTCATATTGAGAATATGACCACGAATGGTAAAGACATCCGTATCTGTTAAGTCTGATTGCAAGCCTGTAGCAATAATTGTTGTTACGCCAAAGGATTGTGTATCAATAACAAAGCTTGTCTCAAACCCACCCTTTATATTTGTTTCAACCCTGACTACATCCTGGCTTCTACCAAAATCAACCTGAATCCACTCGCCTGCCCAGTATCCCTTGCCCTCAAGGACAACCAATGTCCCAACCGTACCAGAGCTCGGACTGACAATGGATATGCCGGGATTGATACTAAATATCCTTGTATGCGTCTGCCCGCTAAGCAATCCGGTAGCCTTAACATCATGCCCACCTGTCGGCTGCTCATCCACAACAAAGCTTGTCGCAAAGGTGCCCTCACTGCTTGTTGTTGCTATGGCAATGGTTAATGTCTCACCAAAATCAACACTAACCTGCTCATCACTTCCAAACCCTGTGCCCTCAACCGTAACCGTAAGACCAACGGTTCCTGCCTCAGGGCTAAGCACTGAAATCTTAGGCTGGATATAATAGTAAACCTGAGACTTCAGCCAGGAGGTTAGTCCATTTGCCTTCACAGTCTTTGTCCCATACGGTTGAGTGGTTACAGTAAAGGTTGCTATACACCAACCATTGCTATCTGTAGTCGGCTGAGCCACCTTACCGGGCAATGTACCAAAAAGTATGCTTACTTGTTCAGATGCATAATACCCATCACTCACTATCTCAACCAATGCCCCAACAGAACCAATAGTTGGTGTGAGCGACCTTATTCTCTGAGTAATAAAGAAGGCTTTATCATATGTCTCACCGCTTGTATTTCCTATAATTGTTGCTGTCTTTGTCCCATACACCTGAGTATTAATAGTAAATACGCATGTCCATGAACCCTGATTGCCTGTTGTAAGGGTTATAATACTCGGGGTATTCCCAAAGTTTATCTTAATAGACTCACTTGTTCCATAACCTGTTCCCTTAACTGTAACAAGTGTTCCAATAGTCCCTGTTGTTGGGCTAAAGGAATAGATGTTACAGGTAATATCAAATATCCTCTGCACCTTCAAGCCACTCGTTAAGCCGGTGGTCATAATAGTAGTTGTTCCTGCTACTTGAGTATTTACTGCAAATACAACAGAGAATGTCCCGCATGGAGCCTTTTCTTGAGCAGGGCTGCTGGCTATACATATAGCCATGGTTGGCTTATTACCAAAGGTAATATGTATGGTTTCATTAGCCTTGTAGCCGGTACCAACCACTGTCACACTTTGACCAACCGTACCGGTCATAGGCGATACAAGTGTTATGTCCGGAATAATATTAAAATAACCAAACGCTGTTAATCCTGAACTCATTCCATAGGCATTAAATGTAGTTATTCCGGCCGGCTGGGTATCAATAATATAGCTCGTAGTAAATGAACCAACTCCAGTCGTAAATGGTACCTTCCATGCACTTGTTGTTCCAAATGTAATCTTTACTAATTCAGTCTTCCCAAAACCATTACCGGAAATCATAACGGTTGTTCCAACAGTACCAACAGATGGTGTAACATAGGTCACATTCCCAATAATCACAAATCCATCTGCAGAAACAAGCTTAGATTTATACCCTGTAGCAATGATAGCTGTTGTTCCTGGATTACCGGCACTCCATTGAGTTGCTTGAGTATCAATAGTAAATACTGCCTCAAAGTATCCACCTGTATTCGTAACAACCGCCTTAATCTTTGTCTTTGTACCAAAATCAACATCTATCTGTTCATTCTTATAATACCCGTCCCCTGTAACCGTAACAAATGTCCCAATTGTACCAACATTCGGGCTTACCTCATGTATCCTCTGTGTAACAAAGAAATAAACCCGATCAACCTTACCACTGCTAAGACCGGTAGCAATAACCGTAGTTGTCCCATAAACCTGGGTATCAACCGTAAATATGGTTTCAAACCTTCCGCTACCGCTTGTAGTAAGTACTATCAGCGTAACCGTTGTTCCAAAGGAAATCCTGACATTCTCAACCGCAGGAGTTCCATAACCATTACCCACAATACTTACCAATGTCCCTACAATACCACTTGTTGGGCTCAGGATAGAGATACCATACTTAACCACAAACTCTATATAATCAATTTGACCAGATTCAATACCCTGAGCAATAACCGAGCATGTCCCGGCCGGTTTATCATCTATGGTAAATATTATCTCAAAGTTGCCGTCTGTTTGAGCATAACCAGTAGCGATAGTTTCGGTTGTCCCGACCCCTAATCGAACATATATTTCCTCTTCTCCTTTATAGCCATTACCAATAAGTGTAACCGTTGTCTCTACCGGACCTGTTGACGGCTGGATACCGGTTACCCGACCGGTAATAAAGAAAGCACCCTTGCTCTGCTCAGATGATATAAATCCTGTTGCCGTGATGGTCTTGGTAGCCGCTTCTTGTGTATCTACGGTAAAGACAATCGTCCAGATACCGTTATCGTCTGTCTGTCCAATCTCTATCTGCTGTCTGTTCCCAAAATCAATCTTTACATTCTCGTTAATACCATACCCAACACCGCTAACCGTAACCACTGTTCCCACAGAACCATTGGTTGGTGTTACCTCAATTATCTTGCCATGGATATAACAGCTATGTGTGGCTGTTGCCCCTGATAGACTGCCTGTAGCAAGTATAGTTGTCTTGCCCGACGGCTGGGTATCAATAGTAAAGCTTGTTGTCCATGTACCGTCATTACTTGATATAGCCGGGGAAACACCAGGACTTGTGCCAAAATCAACAGATATATTCTCAGCAATGCCAAAGCCTGTCCCTGTAATCGTTACCACACTCCCGAGTGTCCCACTTGTTGGTGTTACCGATACAATACTGCCAACTATCTTGTATAGCTTTTCTGAGATACATCCGCTGGAAGCTCCGGTCACCCTTACAGTTGTAGATCCATAGCTTTGAGTATCAATGGTAAATACAGCCGAGAAGGTACCAAGCGGCAATGTTGCTGAAACCGACGGAAATTCTATCCTGTCATTTACCTTGCCAAAGTCAATATGCAGATACTCACCAAACGATATGTTTATTGTCCCATCAAACCCATTACCCTCAACCGTTACCGGGCTTCCAACCGTACCAATAGAAGGCGAAACCCGGGTAATATTACCAATAATCTTGAACTCATTGCCGGCAATATCAGTGGCACCGGTCTTCATCCCCTTAGCCGTAATACTCTTTGTTCCATAAGGCTCAAGGTCAACCACAAAGCTGCCGGTAAATGTCCCAAACAGGCTTGTTTGAGTATTTCCAATAGACTGATTATTGCCACCTGTCCACTTGTAGAATTCATTACCAAAATAGAAATTCACTGCCTCATTGACACTCCAGCCATCACCCTTCAGGGTTACTGTAGTTCCTACTGAACCAATGGTTGGGCTGACAGAGTATATCCTTGGCATAACCCAGAAAGAAATATTGCTTGCCTTGGTCTTTGTGGTTTTCCCTGTAGCTGTAATACTATTTCGTCCATAGCTTTGTGTATCCACAGTAAAGGACACGCTGAATGTCCCATACTGTGATGTCGTAACTACAGCAATGGTCTTGGTTGTCCCAAAGTCAACGGTTATTTGTTCACTCTTTCCATATCCATTACCCTGGACAGTAACATTTGTACCGATAATTCCAAAGGATGGCTGAACTTTGATAAGATTGCCGACAATATTATAGATATTCTGTGCTGTCTGACCAGAGTTTGTACCGCTGACTACAATCGTTGTTGTCCCAAAAGATTGTACATCAATCGTAAAGATAGATGTCCATTCACCGAAATTACTGCTTTCACAAGAACTTATGGAATTATTTGTTCCAAGCTTGATATTAATCGTCTCTGTAGATGCATAACCATTGCCATAAACCGTCACCTTAGAGCCGACAGTACCAATAGTTGGCATAACTGAAACCACATTGCTGGTGATAAAGAATCTATTGAATGTCTCCTGACCTGACTCACCAACTCCATTAACCCTTATGGTTGTTGTTCCACAGGATTGAGTATTAATGGTAAACCCAATCTCAAAATGACCATCTGCTCCGGCATAGGCAGAGGTAATCGTACCCTCAAATGTACCAAAGTAAACATTGATAGGCTCAGTATCGCTATAACCACCACCCTTAATAGTGATTATTGTTCCCACACTGCCAACAGATGGTGTTACTATAGCTGTATCTCCAATTATCTTGCAATATCCTTCAACCGGTGGTGTGGCATTCCCATCCACTGCTACAGTTTTTGTTCCATAGACCTGAGTATCAATGGTAAAGGTAACCATAAACGAGCCGTTACTCACAGTATTCCCAACCGGTATCCTCTGTCCATTACCAAATTTCACATAAATCCCATCAGGATAAGCGAAACCATTACCCCAGACCGTAATTATCTTGCCTACTGTGCCAAAGGCAGGTGATATATTTGTTACTGCAGCCTGAATGCTGAATGTACCACTCTTTATCATACCGCTATTTTTCCCAATAGCAGATAGAGCCCTGCCGCCAAGCGGCTGAGTATCGGCTGTAAAGGTTACTGAGAACGAGCCATAACTGCTGCTCGTCCCAATAGCAATGGTTGGTGTTGTTCCCAGACTGATACGAATATTCTCAGCAGAGCCATAGCCGCAACCCTCAATGGTTATTAATGTGCCAACCGTACCCTTCAGCGGTGTAATCAGGGTTAAGCCGGTATCAACCTTAAAGTAGCCACTGGCCTCCTGATTAGATACAGGACCTATTACAGTAATGGTTGTTGTCCCGGCCGGCTGGGTTGTGACCACAAAAGAGGTGCTGTATTTACCTACCCCATTAGACACTGCATTGGCAATGGTTTTAGTAAACCCAAAGTGAACCGTAACTATTTCATTCATTCCATAACCGTCACCATTAACCGTTATCCTTGTCCCAACGGTTCCGCTCGAAGGATTAACAGACAATACCCTGCCCTTGATGATAAAGATATTCTGAGCCTTACCAAGTGAGCCGAATCTGCCTTCAGCAGTAATGGTTGTTGTCCCGCCCGGCTGGGTATCAACCGTAAAGATTGAGGTAAGTGTTCCGGCTGCAGACGAATAATATGTCGGTCCATGCGGTGATGAACCAAATACATTCCAGATAGGCTCACTGGGTGCATACCCATCCGTCCATATCCTGACAACCGTTCCTACGCTGCCTTGAGTTGGTGATACTAACAAAATTCTTTGTATCAGCTTGAAGGTAAGGGACGATGATGCAGCCGTTGTTACCCCATATGCTGTCACGGTCTTTGACCCTAACGAGGCTACATCCCAGGGTTGAGTGTCAATGGTAAAGGTGACTATAAATAACCCTGCCTCATTTGCCTTGCAGGTAGCAATGGTCTTAGTCGAACCATAAGAGATGCGAATGGTTTCGCTTGCCCCATACCCGGCACCCATCATCATTACTTGTGTTCCAATGGCTCCTGAATTTGGAGTAATCGTGGTCGCATCAACCGTAACTATAAACTTCCTGCTGTCTTCCTCGTTTGAGGTCAGTCCATAAGCCCTGACAGAAGTAAATCCATATACCTGTGGATCTACCGTAAAGCTTACGCTGAATGTGCCGTCCGGCGTTGTCTCAATATTAGCAATGCTGTGTGTTGTCCCAAAATCAATTGCTGCAACCTCTGCCTCGCCATAGCCGTCACCCTCAACAATAACCCAGATGCCGACCGTTCCAACGGTTGGTGAAAGAAGGGTGATATGGACTTGGATCCGACACTCATTTCCTGCCTGCTCGTTTGATGTTATCCCTCTGGCAAGCACAGTAGTTGTTCCTTTATGTTGGGCATCAATGGTAAAGGCTGTGCTGAACGCACCATGGATGTTTGTACTTGTCTGCACGATGGTTGCTGCTTTGCCAAAGTCAATCCCTATATTTTCACTTGCACCAAATCCATCACCATACAGGCTGATAGTTGTTCCTACTGAGCCGGAATTGGGTGTTACCAATCGTATCCTTGGTCTGATATTAAAGTAAACAAGATCCTGTTCCTTTGTAATTAAGCCGGTAGAAAGTACGGTTGTTGCTCCTATAGCCTGGGTATCAATGGTAAATGTGGTTGAGAATGAGCCGTTCGCATTGGTAGCCACTGTGGTAATTGACATAATTGTCCCAAAGTCAACACGGATCACCTCTCCTGCACCATAACCATTTGCCACAAGCGTAACAATCGTCCCTACCGTCCCCCTGTCTGGTGACAGGATGATGATTTCCTGGGTAATCTTCAACCTGTTTGTTGAAACCGTACCAGACTCAAGACCGGTAGCAATAATGGTTGTCGTTCCATATCTTTGAGTATCAATGGTAAATATAGACTCAAAATATCCACAGGCATCAGTAGTAATTAGAGAGATACTCACCGTGTTACCAAGCGAGACCCTTACCAATTCAGTTGCCTTATAGCCGTCACCGATAACTGTCACGAATGTCCCTACCGTACCAGTCGTTGGTAAAACAGATGGAATGGCTGGATTAATGGTTATGTAACCAATATCCTCTTTATTGGTAGATACCCCAAGAACTCTAATCGTCGTACTACCAAGCTGCTGTCTGTCAATGGTAAAGGTAGTGCTGAATGTCCCTTCAATGGATGCTTGTGTAATGGCTATTGAGGGTGTTGTTCCAAAGATAACATTAATGGTCTCTTCATTACCATACCCATTAGAGTAAATAGAGATAAGTGTCCCGACCGTGCCATAGGTTGGCGTAACCAATGAAAGCTTGGTTTTAATAATATATGTATTCTCTGAGACAACACCTGTGCCTATGCCTGTTGCCTTAATGGTTGTTGTTCCATAGCGTTGCGTATCAACGGTAAATGTAGCTGTCCATGAACCCCTGATATCAGTCATTGCCCGGGTCATATCCATATACTTACCAAAATCAAGGACAATCCCTTCAGAGATACCATAGCCATTACCAATAACCGTTACACTGGATCCAACCGTGCCAATACCTGGAATAACGAATGGGATGCTTGGCTCAATGAAGATTTGTTCCTTAGCCGTCAATTTAGAGTCAAGCCCTGTCCCAAGGATGGTTGTTGTGCCATAGGGTTGCGTATCTATGGTAAAGGTTACGCTGAAGGTACCGCCAACCCAGCAATCTATTGTTCCTGATACCTTAGTTATTCCGCTTGTAGTTACCGCCGTAATGGTTCCATTTGTCCCAAAGTTGATCCTTACCTGCTCTGTGGCATAATATCCATTACCCTCAAGGCTGATGGTTGTCCCTACCGTTCCATGGGTTGGGGTACAGATAATTATCCTGGGAATGATGAAGAAGGTAGCTGTATCCCTTTGGCCCGGATAACCCTTGCTTCTGACAAGGATAGTCGTTGTGCCTGCAGGTCTTACATTTGTTGTAAAATAAGCCGTAAAACTGCCACAAAGATCATCTGTCCAAACAGTAATATCTGTATTACCACCATTTCCATCATTATAATTTACCTCATTGGTACCAAAATACACACTTAATTTCTTCTGGATATCATACCCATTATTGGTAGTATACCCATTGCCCCGCACCTCTATCTGCGTCCCTATCGTACCCAGTGACGGTGAAACCAGGATAATTCTCGGTGTAACCTTGAATATATTAGAATTAATCTCTTTACTATCCATACCCTTAACAGTAATGGTATGACTTCCATAGGGTTGTGTATCAATGGTAAACACATGGGTAAATGAACCATTTGTCGAGGCATAGGTAGTTGTCAGCGTGGGATTCATCCCATACTCAATAACTACCAGCTCGCTACTGCCATAACCATCAGCCTTGATAGTTACTACTGTCCCTACAGAGCCTTCCCTTGGCTCATAATAGATAAGATTCGACTTAATGATAAAGAACTGGGAGAAGGCAGACGATGCCCCAATGTCTACACCTGTAGCCAGAACCGTGGTTGTTCCAAACGCCTGGACATCAACCGTAACCGGCACTTCAAACGAGCCTGCAGCATCTGTAATTGTAGTTGCAGCGGTTGGACTCTTGCCAAAGGTGATATGGATATTGCCGGAAGGATTATACCCAGTACCTTTAACTGTAACCACCTGACCCACTGTCCCGCACGCTGGTATCACATCTGTCAGCTTAACCCCAATGAAGAAATAAGAAATGGTAGCAACATCAGAGGTCATCCCACTAACTACAACCGTCGTAGTACCATAAGTCTGTGGGTCATCGGCATTAAACCAACCCACAAATGTACCTACATCCGTTACACCCCATGCGTTTGATTCACTCATACTCATAATAGTACCAAAGTCAAGCTTGACCTTCTCACCCTGGCCATAACCAGTACCGGTAATGTAGACCGATATACCAATTGTACCGGCACTCGGTGAAACAAGGGTAATCTTGGGCATAACACGGCAATAACCATAATACTCGGCATGAGACTGTAAGCCATAGGCACTAATAGTCTTTGTTCCTGTAAACTGAGTATCAATGGTAAAGGTTGTGCTGAACGATCCCATTGGACTGGCATAGGTCGTGGTAATGCTCCCTGTTTTTCCAAACCCGATACGAATAGGCTCACCTGCATCATATCCGGTGCCGGCAACCATAATAGTTGCCCCAACCGAGCCAAAGGTTGGATAGACCCCGGTAATCTCGCGTTTAATGGTAACCATAGCCCAAGTTGATGTTCCGCTGCTTGAACCAATACAGGTGACGGTTGTTGGACCTATGGGCTGGGTATTAATAGTAAAGGTAACACTGAATGTACCGTAGATATTTGTATGAGTAGCATTAATTGTCTTTGTATTGCCAAAGTCAACACGAATATCCTCATTGGCACCATATCCGTTACCATAGACAGTTATAATAGTTCCTACTGTCCCTTCTAATGGACTAACCCAAATCTCCGGCCTGATGGTAAATATTTGGGTAAAGGTAGTACCCGCCTTTGATCCCAGAGCAGTAATAGATGTTGGACCAACAGGTTGCTCGTTAATAATAAATTGCGCACTAAAGGTACCATGTCCTGTAGCCGAGCCGGAAAGCATACGAGTTGTTCCAAAATTAATAGTTATCCCTTCACCGATCCCATCCATAGCACCATAACCGGTACATGTCAGATCAACCATGCTTCCTACTGTGCCTGCTGTAGGTGTAATGATCAGATTCTCCTTCATCGTAAACATAATAGTGCCTGACGCACCTGATACAATGCCTTTAGCCATAACCACCACATCACCCCATGCCTGAGATGTAGTGGTAAAGTTAGCCGTAAAAACACCATTTTCCAGGGCTTCAGCTGTGGTTACAGTTTTATCATCCCCAAAATCAACCCTGACAATCTCATATCCTTGATAACCCGTGCCCTCAATATAAACACCCATACCCACAGTCCCTGTTGTTGGAGATATGGATGTTACCCCTGTAGTGCTATAGAATACATCATCATCAGATGTCTTGGATGTCAGCCCTGTAGCCACAATGGTTGTCTTGCCAACCGGCTGGGTATCGACGGTAAACGAGGCATTAAACACACCATGAATATTGGCTGAAATAAGTGTAATAGATGAGGTGCTTCCAAAATCTATTCGGACAAGCTCTTCTGTTCCAAACCCATTACCATTGACAATAACCTGGGTCCTTGCCACTGGTCCTGATAATGGAGTTACATTGACAATATGCCCCACAACCTTGAGGTAATTAACCGATTGCTGTGAACTATTAGCCCTCCAACTACGAGCAAGGACTGTGCTTGTACCAGCCGGCTGAGTTGGTATAGCAAAGGTAACTACAAAGGCACCATTTACATCAGTCTCTGTAGTACTTAAGTCATATCCTGGTACTTCAAATTGTGATACAACATCTATCTTTGTTCCAAACTGTATCCCAATCGTCTCTGTAGCACAATATCCATCACCCCTGACCGTAACCGTTCTCCCAACCGTACCACTGTTTGGAGAAACCTCCCAGACTCTGGCAATGATCTTATAGAAATCATCAGCCGGCTGATTGGAAACAACACCTGTAGCGGAAATGGTCTTTGTCCCATAGGTTTGGGTATTTACGGTAAACACACAGGTAAACGAGCCAATATTGTCTGCATAGATTTCAGTAATACTTTGAGTATTGCCAAAGTCAATTCGAATAAGCTCATTTATCTTAAACCCATTACCCTTAACCGTGATCATGGTTGTTACTGTCCCAAAGGTTGGGTTAACCTGAGTTATCCTTGTCTCAATGTTATAGAAATTAACAGACGATGTCCCTGATGATGTCCCTGTTGCCAGGATAGTGGTCACGCCCCATCCTTGTGTATCAACCGTAAAGGTGGTTGAGAATGAGCCGTATTTATCAGCCTGGGTATACACTGTCTTGCTTGTCCCAAAGTTTATTCTCACACCCTCATAGGCTGTATAGCCGTCACCCTCAACATATACGTCAGAGCCAACCGTGCCATGATTTGGTAAAACAAACTCAACCTTGGGATTAATGATAAATGTCTCTGAAGCAGATATACCGGTAGCCAGCCCATAACCGGTAATTGTCTTTGTGCCAAGCTGTTGATGATCAATGGTAAAGACTACTGTCCATGAACCATAAATCGTGCTGCTTGCATAGGCAATGGTTGGTGTTGTCCCAAAATTAACCTCAACGCGTTCCCTATAACCATAGCCATTTCCAGAAACCGTCACGAATGTCCCTACAGTGCCGTAGTTTGGTGAAACCCGAATGATTCTCGGCAGGATCACCAGGGTATTGGTTGCCTGGTTAAGGATAGAGCCAATGGCAACAATGGTTGTTGTGCCATAAACTTGAGTATTTATGGTAAATGAAACCGTAAATGTTCCACCCGCACCACCGGTTTCATTAGAGCCTATAACCCCGCTTGTCTGAACCACTGACCTGCTTATCGTTGTCCCAAAATTAACCTGTATTGTATCTGTTGCCGCATAGCCATTACCCCAGATGGTAACCCCTGTGCCAACTGTACCGGATGCAGGCGTAACATCGTATATCTTGGCTGTGATATAGAAGGTAGCTGTTGCGGCTACAGCATAATAATCATGAGCCATGATGGTTGTTGTCCCGCCCGGCTGGGTATCAATATCAAATTCAACTGTCCATGTCCCATCTGTTGTGGTCTGTGTTGCAGCAATCTGGTATGGATACACCCTGCCGCCAAAATCAATCCACAATGCTGCTGTCGGGCTATACCCATTACCCCTGATAGTGATATGCGTGCCAACCGTACCATTGTCCGGCAGAACATGGGTGATATGCGGCTTGATAAAGTAATCAATAGATGGCTGCTGATTTGTCCTCAACCCCTTCCCTGTAACGGTCTTGGTAGCATAGGACTGGGCATCAACCGTAAATACAGCGGCAATCGTCCCCATCTCTGCTGCCTTAACCGTAGCTATGCTTGGATTCTTGCCAAAGATGATCCGGACATTCTCTGTTGCCCCATAGCCATTACCATAAACCGTAACAAAGCTTCCTACTGTGCCGCTCGTTGGCACTATTCCTGTAATATTGGCTATAATGGTAAATGTCCCTGAGGCATTGGCTCCTGGACGATTGGTATCAAAGGCTGTAATCGTAGTCGTCCCCTGAGCCTGGGTATCAACCGTAAAGGTACAGGTAAACGAACCCTCTGCTACAGAGGTAGTATTCGTAATAGTGCCATTATTTCCAAACTGCATACGAATACTTGAGTTTGCCCCAAATCCATTACCAGCCACAGTGACAATCGTTCCAACCGAGCCGGTTGTTGGTGCTATCTTAATAATATTGGACTTGATATCATAGAAATTATAGGCTGAGCATTGTGTCTCTGCACTTATACCGGTTAATATTGTTGAGCCATAGGGTTGTGTATTAACCACAAATTCCATGGTCAAGGTACCATCAATTGAGGTATTATAGGCACTATTATATTCATCAACATTTGTTCCAAAATACAGCAAGATCTGCTTTTTCTCGTCATAACCGGTCATGTAAACCGTAACATTTACCCCAACCGTACCAAAGGATGGTGTCAATCTTACCACCTCGGGCATGATCTTATAGTATCTGTTGACTACCTGTTGTGTTGCCGTACCGGTAACGGTTACGGTCTTTGTGCCGTATATTTGCGTATCGATTGTAAAGATGATGGTAAAATCACCAATTCCATCTGCAGCCGGTATCTTAATAGGCTTTGTCTTGCCAAGGTCAATGGTCACATTCTCATTTGCCCCATAACCAGTACCAACAATAGTAATATAGCTGCCTACTGTCCCATAGGTTGGTGTAATCAATGGTACATCCGACTCAATGTGGAACCTGTTCTCTGCCAGATGATTGATCTCATCATATAAGCCGGCAGCTATAACGCTCTTTGTGCCATAGAACTGATGGTCAACGGTAAAGCTTGTCTCAAACATACCCTTAATAGAGGTTATTGGTGAGGCAATGGTTGTCGTTGTCCCAAAGGTTACTCTAATAGTCTCAGTAGCTGCATAACCCTTACCAATAACACTGACCAATGTCCCTACTGAGCCTGTAGTTGGCGAAACTACATGCACCTTTGAGGTAATAAAGAAGATATCATCATCAACCTCCTTAGTACCGTTAATACCGGTAGCAATCACGCTTGTTGTCCCATAGGGTTGCGTATCAACTACAAATCTTAATGAGAATGTCCCGTCAAATGATGCTGGTCCAACGACTATCTGCGGTGTTGTTCCAAATTCAATGGATATAGTATCCGTGCGTTCATAGCCGTCACCCCTGACCTCAACATCGCATCCAACAGGACCGGTATTAGGCAGAACATGGGTAATATGCTGGAATATACTGCACGTTGTTGCTGCTGCTACGCCGGACTCAATGCCGGTAGCCGTTACCGGACGAGGACCATAGGCTTGAGCATCAATGGTAAAGGTGGTATTAATGTTGCCTATATTCGATGCCAGGGTAGTAGTAATGCTATTATTTGTTCCAAAGCCTATTCGAACCTGCTCATAAGCCTTGTAACCGGCACCCCAGACATTGATGGTTGTGCCCACACTCCCTGACTGAGGCGAAACAAAGATACCAGTGGTTATCTTGAAATAATTATAATGTGTCCAGTCGGTAGTAGTACTTGTCACCCTGACCGTAGTCGTCCCAACCGGCTGGGTATCAACCACAAAGTAAGCCATAAAGCTGCCGTCAATAATAGCACTTGCTGTAGCTGCCGCTGGTTTTGTTCCAAAATCAAGACTAACGGTCTCACCGGCTACATAACCGGTACCCCAAACCGTAACAAGTGTTCCCACAACACCCTCTGTTGGCGATACCCTCCAGACCTCTGGTTTAATAATAAAGGTATTGTATGCCTTTTGTAATGCCTTGTTCATCCCTTCAGCTGTAACTGTGGTTGTTCCTAATGCTTGAGTGTCAATGGTAAACCTGATAGTAAACGAACCGTTAGTACTTGCTTTAAGTATCGATGCAATCTGTTGTTTTGTGCCAAAATGAGCATAAACAAATTCTTCGTAACCATACCCTGTGCCAAGTATAGTAACCACTGTCCCAACCGTGCCCTGACCTGG
>JACQYP010000059.1 GCA_016208205.1 Candidatus Desantisiibacteriota bacterium
AATGGGTGCAGGCTTTGTTTCCAACTGCATCTCATTAAGCTTTTTGGCTAAATCCTCTTTCCTGACTGTCGCTTTGATTCGTACCTTATAAAACCCTTCCTCACGGTATTCCTTAATAATTGCATAGCGTTCGATATACCCTTGCGTTTGTCCGAGGATATTTTCCTCAAGCAGGACTGCCTTGGAGACTAAGGTTTCACCAGTCACATAAACCCCGACAACAAGCCCTAATGCAGCCCTCTGGGCATCAGCTAATGCTGCATTCTTTGCACTGGTTATATCATCCTTAATGATTGGTGACTGTCCTTCAGCTTCCACTATCTCTGTGGCTACAGTTGGTTTAACAATAGCCTCTCTGGTTGCAGCACAACCACAAAAAAACAGCAGGCAAACCATCAAACAAGTAAGTAAATATTTCATCATGTTTTCCCTCTCAATTAATTTTAACTACTCAGGTAGATAGGCTGTAGACTATTAGGAGAGAAGGCTGTGGGTTGTTAGGTTGAAGAAAAACTTCTCATCACCTTTATTTTTCCTAACAGTCTAACAGTCTACAGCCTAAACAACCTGAGTAGTTACCACTCACTTAATCATCTTCAATCCCATTGCCTTTAACCTCTTCTTTGGAAGTTTCAACGAAACCACACAGCCGTCATCAGCAGTCCATTCTGTCTTAACAATTTCTGCCCCTTTAACTTCAGCATCAATTTTACTGGACAGAAGTGAATCTGTTTCCATTGCCTTGGCTACAGTGATACCACCGGTAAGGGTTACCCCCTTAATAATGGTAAGCATTTCATACTGTGCCTGCACGATAGCAGCACTTCTTGATGTTGCCAGCCGTTGGGTTTTATTTTCCATATCTGGATCAGCTGCACCAATACCCATTGCCACAATACAGTCCTCACCCACTGCTTCCTGAGTAATTGTCCGTTTGAGTTCATCTCCTTTAAGAAATTCTGACTTGGAAGCACAACTGTTAAGCACAAATGGAAGCAACATTACACAAAATACAAAAATCCTCATTGTTTTTCACCTCCTTGTAATAAATGATATTAGTGAACCTGTTGGTTCACACTATGTAATAGAAACCCCTACAGACAATGCCCCAATAGCCGTATAATTATTATTATACCATACAATCTTTTATTGTCAATGCAATTTGTTATTGACACATCCTGAAATCTTTGATAAAATAGGTTCAAGTCAGAGCGACAGCATAAGGAATTTGAAATGAAAAAAGTCATGATAACGATAATAATAATGACCATCCTCTTGCATGGCAGTACGAGTTATGCAGAAGAGGATGAAAAGGAAAGCATTACCATTGTTTATACCGGTAATACCGATGGCTATCTTGAATCATGCCATTGCCCGGGGAATCCGTTTGGAGGATTGGCAAAAAGAGCTACCTGCCTTGAAAAACTACGAAAGGAAAAAAGCAATCTTGTAGTTGTAGATTCAGGCGATCTGTTCCCAAAAGATCCGTATGAACTTCAAGCAAAATATTGCCTGAAGGTTATGAAATTGTTAAAATATGATGCAATAATGATAGGGGATCAAGAATTTATACTTGGGTCTGATTTTATCAAACAACATATAGACAAGGATAAATTGCCATTTATTGCTACAAATATGAGTTTATGTGTCAATGACTCCTGTATTCGTCTTGCCTGTCCTTATATAATCAAACAAGTCGGCAAATATTGTGTTGGAATTATTGGGGTTATCTCTGATGATGCCTTTGCATTTTTCCCAAAGGATAAACTAAAAAATCTATCTGTCCATGATCCGGTTAAGGCTTTGGAAAATTCCATTTCCATGCTCAAAAAAGAAAATAACCCTGATTTGATAATAGTCCTTTCTCATATGGGATATAAAAAAGAGAAAGAAATAGCTGAAAGGGTAAAAGGGATAGCCGTAATTGTCGGCGGGCATTCACGAGAATTATTGAGAACCCCTGTGCAGATAGGAAAGACCATAATCCTGCATCCAGGAGAAAAAGGACAGTATATTGGTGTATTCAGCATTAACATGATAACCGGGGAAATAGATAACAAGATGATCCCCCTAATCAAAGATATTCCAGATGACAGCCGGATAAAAGAAATAATTAATCAATACACGAAAAGTGTAAAGAAAAAGACGAAGAGTTTGGAGTTTTAGGGGCTGTTACAAAATATAACTATTGATTCAGGACACTTGTTTCTGGTGGTAATTCCCCCTTAGAAAAGGGGATAGGGGGTTGTATTTTCC
>JACQYP010000060.1 GCA_016208205.1 Candidatus Desantisiibacteriota bacterium
ATATATTCCCTCCCCTTTGATCTCGTGCGGGAAGCCAACAACAGCTGCCCCAGCCACAGTAGACTGGCTAACTAAAGCACTTTCCACCTCAGCTGTTCCAAGCCGCTGACCGGATACATTAATCACATCATCTACCCTGCCCAGAAGCCAGAAGTCTCCATCCTCATCTATTCTTGCACCATCCCCGGTAAGATATTTGCCCGGGTACCTGGAGAGATATACCTCAACAAAGCGATCATGATCCCCATAAATAGTTCTTGCTAATCCGGGCCATGGTTTATTAATCACCAATTTCCCATTTACATTAACCCCAACATCCTTGCCCTCATCATCAAGTATTGACGGCTTGATTCCAAAGAATGGTTTCGAGGCTGACCCTGGTTTAAGCTCAAATGCCCCTGGTAAGGGTGTGATAAGAATTCCGCCGGTTTCTGTCTGCCACCAGGTATCGACAATAGGACATCTCCCCTCACCTATCACCCGATGATACCAGAGCCATGCCTCAGGGTTGATTGGCTCACCCACTGTGCCCAGAAGCCTTAAACTGGATAAATCCCTTACCTTGACCCATTCTTCACCCTCACGAGCCAATGCCCGAATAGCTGTTGGTGCGGTATAAAAAATGTTTACCCTGTATTTCTCTATAATCTCCCAGAATCTGTCCGGATGTGGATAGGTTGGCACACCCTCAAACATCAGGGTTGTTGCCCCATTTGCCAATGGTCCATAAACAATGTAGCTGTGCCCGGTAATCCAACCAATATCAGCCGTACACCAGTAAGTATCCTCATCATGATAGTCAAAGATATACTTGAAAGATTCAGCTACAAATACAAGATAGCCAGCGGTTGTATGGAGCAGCCCTTTGGGTTTCCCGGTGCTGCCGCTGGTATAAAGAATAAATAACGGGTCTTCAGCATCCATTTCTTCCGGCTCACACTTAAGGGATAAATTTTTATCCCTTAACTCATCATCACACCAGACATCCCTTCCAGCCTTCATCCCTACAGGGCTATTTGTTCTCTTAAAAACAAGACATGTTTCCACACTCAAACACCCTTCCAATGCCTCATCCACATGCTGCTTCAAAGCAATTACCTTGCCGGCTCTAAAACCGCCATCTACTGTTACTAATAATTTTGCCTGACAATCATTAATCCTTTCTCTTAAAGATTGAGCACTAAATCCTCCGAAAACAACACTATGAACTGCTCCAATCCGACTGCAGGCAAGCATCCCTATAGCAAGCTCAGGCAGCATGGGCATATAAAAGACGACCCTGTCCCCCTTCTGTATCCCATATTTCTTCAACAAATTAGCAAAGAGGCAAACCTGTCTGTGAAGCTGCTGATAGGTATATGTCCTGTTTTCGCCATTCTCGCCTTCCCAGATAATAGCCGCCTTGTTTTTTCGCCAGGTATTTAAGTGCCTGTCTATGCAATTATAAGAGACATTCAGTGTTCCACCCTTAAACCACGAAAAATCTCCGCTTTCAAAGCCCCCCTCGTATACTGTATCCCATTTTTTATACCAGAGGAGGTTTTCTGCCATCCTTGACCAGAATCCTGCAGGATCAGTAATAGATTCTTTATACATGGCCATATACCCTTCTACATCCTTGATGTATGCCTTGTTACTAAATTCTCCTGATGCCTTAAATTTATTGTTCATACTAATCTCCTTTCTTATAATTATCAATTATCAATTACCAATTATTAATTAATACTCGATGTTCAAGTTTTCCATTATGAATAACTGTAAACTGTAAAATGGATAATGAAAAATTGAAAACTACTGTATTTTGCATGGGTTAGCATTCTTCTTGAGTTCTTTCATTTTACATTTCTCATTTTACAGTAGCCATTTTACATAGCCTGCAATTACATTTTTATAGACAATACCATCACATTTTCCATTCACACCCTTGCCTCGAATAATATTATAGGCAAAGGTCAAGCCTTGCGGATTACAGATGCGGGAATAATGGAACTCATGTCCCCTACCCTGGCCATCAAAACCAGACCAGGGTGCATCACCTGTTTGTTCCATGATCACATACCCATGACCCTGCGGTTTAGCAAAAACCTCAACATCACAAGGAAGTGCGCCAACCATTTCCCTGATTATTCCATTATAGGAAATACCTCCTGACAGATACATCAATCCACCACATTCAGCATACACCGGCATTCCTCTTTTTATAGCAGCACGAATATCCTCTAATAATGATTTATTTTGAGCCAGGCCTTCTAAAAACATCTCCGGAAAACCGCCACCAAAATACAGACCGTCTACAGCAGGTAAATGCTCATCCGTTAAGGTGTTAAACGGTATAATGGAAGCACCGGCTTGACAAAGGGCATTCAGATTTTCAGGATAGTAAAAAGTAAAGGCTTGATCCCTGGCTACACCCAACCGAATACTTGGCGACAAAGGCGACAAAGAGGTTTTTTCTGCCTTTATCCCCGGCAATACTTGAGCATCACCTGCAATACCTATTACCCGTTCCAGATTTACATGTTCCTTTACTATCCTTGCAATATCATCAACAATAGATACCATTTGGTTATCCTCCCTTATCGGGATTAACCCCAGATGTCTTTGTTTAATCTCAATATCTCCCGTAGCCGGCAATACCCCAATAACCTCCAGCCCACAATAGTGTTCAATAGCTTCCCGTAGTTTTTTCTCATGCCTGCTTCCTGCCACCATATTCAGGATTACGCCACGAATCATATTGTCCGGCTCAAACTGCCGGTAACCCAAAAGAAGGGGAGCAATGCCACGAGTCATACCTCTCGCATCAACAATCAAGATTACCGGAGACTTTAACAGCTGTGCCAAATGGCAGGTACTATCCCTCCCATCTATATCCAATCCATCATAAAACCCCTTATTTCCCTCAACAATACTTAAATCTGCGTTACTTGCTGCTGATTGAAAGGCATTGAATGTCCCATCCTCACCCATCATAAAGATATCCAGATTATGGCAATCCCTTCCTGCTGCATAACCAATCCACATAGGATCAATATAATCAGGACCCTTCTTAAATGGTTGAACCACAAGCCCCTTTTGTGCTAAAGCAGCACACAACCCTATGGTTATTGTGGTTTTCCCGGAACTTCTATGTGTTGCCGAAATAATGACCCTCATCCATACCTCGTCTTTATCTGAAACCATAGTAATTAGTTAGATAGCCGTGCAACTAATTTAATTTCCTATATTGCAATACTATAACATATTTTATCTTAAAATGCAAACAAAAATTCACTATAAAACATCAAGAAAAATTACTTGACAATATCTATAAATTTGCTATACTGTAAGTGTAATTACTCAATAATTTATAAGGAGAAGAAAAAGGATGCAGTTAAATATCGGATTAATTGGATTTGGTACGATTGGTGCCGGGGTGGTAAAGATACTTCAAAATAGTGCCGGTTTGATTGAAAAAAGAACCGGTGTAAGGTTGTGCCTGAAGCGGATTGCCGACCTTGATATTACCACATCAAGAGGGGTTGTTGTTGAGCCTGAATTGCTTACTACCAAGGCAGAAGAAATAATTGGTGCAGATGATATTGATGTTGTCATTGAGCTTATAGGCGGGTATGAGCCTGCCCGGACAATTGTCCTTTCTGCCATGCGTACAGGCAAGAGCATTGTTACTGCAAACAAGGCACTCCTGTCAAAATATTGGGAGGAGATATTTCAGACAGCTGCTGAGTCTGGCGTGGCTTTTTATGCTGAGGCATCGGTTGGCGGTGGTATCCCAATCATATCTTCTATAACTCAAGGGTTAACAGCAAACCAGATTTGCGAAATATATGGAATTATTAATGGAACATGCAATTATATCCTGACTAAGATGTCTGATGAAGGGCTTGAGTTTTCAGAAGCATTGAAGCAGGCACAGGAAAATGGATATGCTGAGACAGACCCTGCCTTTGATATAGAGGGCGTAGATACTGCTCATAAGCTCAGTATCCTGAGTTCTATTTCATTTGGTGGGCATATACCATTAGATAATATCAGCATCGAAGGGATTACCAGGATAACTAAATTAGATATCGATTATGCAAAGGAACTGGGTTTTGTCATTAAACTTCTTGGTATTGCTAAGAGGTTGTCTGAAAATGAGATAGAGGCAAGTGTCCATCCGGCTATGATTCCAAAAAATCATTTATTAGCCTCTGTAAATGATGTTTTTAATGCAGTCTACTTGATTGGAGATTCGGTTGGGCCAATGATGCTCTATGGCAAGGGTGCCGGGCAGCTTCCCACAGCATCAGCAATTGTAGGCGATCTGGTTATGCTGGCACATCAAGGAAAAGGGTTGACCGATGCGAGAGATCATCTGGCGATGGAAGAGATGGAGGAAAATATTATTAAGGTTCGCAAAACAGACAGCATAAGCTCAAGATATTATCTCAGGGTTACAGCAGAGGATCGCCCAGGCGTATTGGCAGGTATTGCCGGAATATTGGGAAAGTATGGTATCAGCATTGCCTCATGTATTCAAAAGGAACGGGGACAGTTTGTGCCTATTATCATGCTTACCCATGAGGCAGAAAAAGGAAATTTAAGGGCAGCTATTACGGAGATTGATGGACTTTCGGAAATAAAGGACAAGACTGTGTGTATTAGTCTTGTGAAATAGTGCAAGCAGCCTGTTTGTCTGGCAGTCCCCTACAAATAGGCTAGCAGCAGGATAGGGTGTATTTTATGCCCCATAATACTATTTCACAGGTCGAAATTTTACATCTCTATTTTGTTAATCCGTCGTATCTGTGTCATCTGCGTGCTATTATATAATCAAGGAGGTTGTTAAAAATGTGTACATCACAACGAAAACCATGGGAGGGTGTAATCAATGAATACAGGGAGTTTTTACCGGTATCAGAGAAAACACCGATAATCACTATTAATGAGGGGAATACCCCTTTGATAGATGCCTATAATCTGAGCCGAGTGCTTGGCAATAACTTAAGGATTTACCTTAAGTATGAGGGCTTAAATCCTACAGGGTCATTTAAGGATAGAGGGATGACCATGGCTATTTCTAAGGCTGTGGAAGAGGGCAGCCGTGCTGTTATCTGTGCCTCAACCGGCAACACCTCTGCCTCGGCTGCGTGTTATGCTGCCCGGGCAGGGATACAGTGTGCAGTTATCATCCCTGAGGGCGGGATTGCTATGGGTAAACTTGCTCAAGGCTTGATACATGGGGCAAAGGTTATTGCCCTTAAGGGAAATTTTGATGATGCCTTGGATATTGTTCGACAGGTATCGGATAAATACCCGATTACCCTTGTCAATTCTGTTAATCCATATCGAATTGAGGGACAAAAAACAGGTGCATTTGAGATATGTGATGTGTTGGACAGGGCACCTGATTTTCATGCCATACCGGTTGGTAATGCAGGCAATATTACGGCTTACTGGAAGGGATACAAGGAATATAAACAAGCAGGCAGGATAGATTCCCTGCCAAAGATGATTGGCTTTCAGGCAGCAGGTTCTGCCCCTATTGTTGACGGCATGGTGATAAAAGACCCCAAAACTATCGCTACAGCCATAAAGATTGGTAATCCAGCCAGCTGGAAACAGGCAGAAGCTGCCCGTGATGAATCAGGTGGATTGATTGATAAGGTGACAGATGATGAGATTCTTGAGGCTTATAAGCTGCTGGCAGGGCTGGAAGGCGTGTTCGTTGAACCGGCATCAGCTGCATCCATTGCAGGGGTACTCAAACTAAATAAACAGGGGTACTTTCCTAAAGGTGCAACCATTGTTTGTATCCTTACAGGTCATGGCTTAAAAGACCCTGATTGTGCCATCAAGTCGGCAAATAAACCCATAGTGGTTGAGCTTGAGACGAGGAAGATAGTGGAGATATTGGGATTTTAGGTGTAAAATGGTTCAAATGGTAGGGGCAGACCTGCGTGTCTGCCCTAATTATCATTCGGGCGAGCACATAGGCTCGCCCCTACGAGGTAACGCAATGCGTATATTAATTATCATCACACTAATATCATGGTCATGCCTTAGCCGTGCCGAGGATAAGGTGGGAATGTTTGAGGAGAAGATTGTTGTCAACAATACCCTTCAAGCAGATAAGAGGCCTGTCAATGAAGCAACAGGAACTACAGGCAAGGATGTTGGTGTCTCACAGGAGAATAACGAATCTGAGGAGGTTACCATTACCGGTGAGGATAAGCTTAAGCTTACTACCAAAAAACCATTGCTTGAGATCAAGGAAAATATGAATGATGCTGTGCCGTCATATAATACTACAGAGGAAAGGCTACTTTCTGAATCACCACCTGCCTTTTCCATCTGGAGTCAGGATTATAGTATTGTCATGGATAGCAAACAGGTTGCTTTTCCTTTCTTAAAAAAATTAGTAAGAGACACAGTCGCTACCTTTTATCCTCAAACAAAGGGAGAGGTTGTTACCTCATGGGATCTGATAATTACTGATGATAAGGGACGAGCGTTTAAGAAATTTAAGGGCACCTATGTTTTACCAAACAATCTTCCCTGGGATGGAAGGAGCGATAAGGATAGGATAATTGATGTGGATACCACTTATACCTATATTTTTAGTTATATTGATGTAGTGGGCAGCCCACATACTATTGTTGGTAATCCATTTTCTATAGATGCCCTTGCTCATCAGGAAAAAAATGGATTAGTTATTACCCTGTCCAGCAGGGTCCTGTTTGACCCATCAGCAGATGATGTCCAGATTAAACCGGATGCAATGCCACTTATTCAAGAGGTAGCAGACGAGATAAAGAATTACTTTGGGCTGCCCATAGAGATAGAGGTATATGATGATAACACAACCACAGCTAACGCACAGGCAGAGACAATAAGCAATCTTCTGGCTGAAAAACTGATTGTCTGGAATGAACAGATCAAGACATCAACACACAGGATAAAAAAACAAAAACCATATGTTAATATTATTGTGGCAAATAGGTAGCCACTCTGGTTCACGGTTCGGAGGTTCATGGTTCACGGTTGATGGTTTGACCGTGAACCAGACAACCTGTTGCAATGAATTAAAAAATCCATAATGAGAATTGCCGGCACAGAGCAAACGTATCTAATTATCTCCCTCGGCAGCAAGGGACATGGGTTTGTAGGGACAGGGCAATGCCCTGTCCCTATTCTATGCTGTTGGAATATGTTCAGGCAGCCTATTACCTGTTACCTGAATGAATAAATTCAGGGTGCGGTTTTGCCCTGATTATCAGCAAATAGATGGTTGACAAATAGGATTAATTCTGGTATAATTGCATCAGAGCACAGACCACAGACAGATGACAGACTATAGTCTGTCGTCTGTCGTCTGTAGTCTGCATTACAAAAGGAGAAACAAAAATGAAGACACGAAAAGCACTAAAATTACTAATTATCGTAGGGTTTGTATTATCCATCAGCAGTTGTGGGCATAAACCAAAGCTGCCGCAGGACAATGTCGAAAAGTTGATAAGTCAACTGCAGTCTGCGGATGAATATACTCGAATCATGTCCGCTTACTCCTTAGTTGATACAGCTGATAAAAGGGCGGTTAAGCCATTGATTAAGGCATTACAGGATGAGTGCTCATCTGTACGAATCAAGTCAGCCTTAACACTGGGGATATTAAAGGATAAAAAGGCTACCTCTGCCCTGATCAAGGCATTAAAACATGATAAGGTAGAAGGGGTACGAAGTGGTGCAGCCGAGGCACTTGGGAATATAAAAGCTAAGAGGGCAGTTGGTCCGCTTATGGCTGCCTTGAAGGACAAGGATGCCAGTGTGCGGGCAAGCGCAGCTGTATCCCTCGGTAAAATAAGCAATATAAGGGCAATCAAATCCATTACACCACTCTTGAATGACGAAAGTAAGCTCGTTCAGGTTAAGGCAGGCTTTGGGCTGGGAATGCTTGGAATAAAAGAGGGGACGGATTTTCTGGTTAAAGCCCTTAAGGACAAGGATAAAGATATCTGTATTGAAGCAAGCCTTTCCCTTGGTGAACTGAAAGACCAAAAGGGGCTGAATGCCTTGATATCATTATTGAGTGATGAGGTTGCCATCTGTCAGCATCCAGATGGAGACAAGGATGAACATACCAGGTGCGATAATAAGACCTTGCGTAAAAAGATTATCAGTGCCATTGGAAAGATAAAGGAACAAAAGGCAATAGATGCAATAATCCCTGACCTGAATAATCGGGCACAGGATGTCCGCAAGGTAACGGTTGAGGCTCTAAGTAATTTGGGTGGGATACAATCTGCAAAGGCATTGGTCAACCTGCTAAAGGATAAGAAAGGCGATGTTAGAAATGAGGTAGTCGATGCCTTTACCAACATGGGAACAGTGTCCATACCCTTTTTATTAGAAGGCTTAAACCAGGAGGATGTGTGCGTTAAGGGGAACTGTGCGATTGTTCTGGGAAAAATGCGGGAAAAAACAGCCCTTAAGCCTATAATCAATCTTCTTGACGATAAAAACTGGCTGGTACGGGTTCAGGCAGCTCGTGCATTGGGTAGTATTGGTGATAAAAAGGCAATAAATCCATTAATTTTAAGTATGGATGATGAGATAAATGAGGTAAGAAGTGTTATGGCTGATACACTTATTACCCTTGGCACACCTAGCGTTGGTCCCTTGATTAAAGCTTTGAAAGATAAAAACGATAACATCAGAAATGGGGCAACCATTGCCCTGGGTATGTTAGAAAATACATCTGCAGTTGTTCCCTTGATTGCTATTCTTAAGGATAAAAATCCACAAATACGCAAGGGTGCGGTTATGTCTCTGGGTATCATCCTTAGGTGTATTCAAGGATACTAAAGCAACAAAACCATTGGTCAAGCTATTAAAGGATGAAAAGGATATTGATATCCGAAGAATGATAGTAGTTGTCCTTGGTGAGCTTTCAGATCCGGCTGGAATCAATGGCTTGATAGGTGCCTTAACCGATAAGGATGAAACCACCCAGGAAAATGCAGCCCGTTCACTGATTAAGATAGGCAATCCATCCATAGAGAAATTGATTGCTGCCCTTGATAATAAGAAGAATGACCCTGTTGTCAGACAATACGCCATCACTATCCTTGGTAAGGTAAGTAAAAAGGGTGATAAGAAACTCATCCAGATAGCACTGGCTGCTCTTACTGATAAGGATAATGAGCTTCGTAGGCGAGCTGCTATTGTCTTAGGGATGATTGGTGATAAAAATGCTGTTGCCGGCTTGATTGCCAGCCTTAAGGATAAGAGTTCTCCTGTACAAAAGAACGCCGCAGAATCATTGGCAAGGATAGGTAAGCCGGCAGTAAAACCATTGATTACAGCCTTAACAGATTCTAATAGGGATGTGAGAGGATATAGCGTTTATGCCTTAGGTAGAATAGGTAACAAGAGGTGTGTCAGATACTTAAAAATGGTGGCAAATAACGACAGCGACAAAATGGTACAAGAAACGGCAAAAAATGTGCTGGCTAAGCGGAAGTTTTAGGGTGGGAGAGAACACGAATTGCACGAAAGGAAGAAAACACGAAAAGTAAATTAGAATCTTTTTCGTAATTTCTAAATTTCGTGCTTTCGTGATAAAAAATTCCTTTATTCGTGTAATTCGTGTTCAAACTTAAAAAATTAAACGGAGGTATTGCATAAAATGATTCCTGTACCAACAAAAATGGCGTTGACTTCTGGAGGAGCAGAGGGTTCAACCAAATTGAATGCCTTTGACCATGCCTTGCTTGCTGCCGGCATAGGTAATATTAACCTGATAAAGGTATCGAGTATTGTGCCGCCTGATATTGAGTTAATAGAACTCCCATTTATCCCTGGCGGATCCCTGACACCAATGGCTTATGCTACTATTACCAGCGATGTGCCGGGTGAGATGATTGCCTCGGCAGTAGCTGCCGGTTTCCACAGACCTGACCATTATGGGGTTATTATGGAGTATTCTGGAAAGTGTACCGCAAAAGAGGCATCTGAGAGGGTTATTGTTATGGTAGAAGAGGCATTTGCTACCAGGGGGATTGCCCTTGATGATATCAAGGTAACAAGTACGCAACATACTGTGGTCAAGATAGGAAGCACAATCGCTGCTGCTGTTTTGTTGTATTAAAAAGTAGCACAGGCATTCTTGCCTGTGTGAATTTAAGAACAATGATCGAGGAATAAGATTCTAATAACTTGCTTACTTCTGCGAGTAATGTGAGCAGGTTCTTTCATTCTGACTCCTGAATTCTGCAGTTCTGTATTCCGCATTTTAGCTCACCGATAACCGATTACCTTTTAATTGGAGGGATAACATGCATTCTGTTAAAAAATTTTTAGATTTTGAAGCACACTTAAACGAGGCTACGGTTGCTTTGTTAGGAGCACCTCTTGAATATAGTGTCCCCAAAAGAGATAACCCTTTTGGACCAGGTATGGCTGATGGTCCACATATTATCAAACAGATGTCCCACCTCTTAGAAAGCTATAGCCCCAGATTGGATCGCAGTTTACAAGAGATGAAGTTGTGTGATATGGGAGGGGTAACCTTTGGTCGTGATATTATTGAATCCTTAAGGCTTATTGCAGAAGAGATAGAAGCCATTAACAATAAAAAGGTTGTGGTTATTGGCGGTGAACATACGGTTACAGTGGGGGTTGTTGAGGGATTGCTCAAACAATATCCTGAGATGGTAATTATACAGATAGATGCTCATACTGACCTGAGGAATGAATATGAGGATAAAAAATATTCTCATGCCTGTGTAATGAGACGCTGTTTGGAAATAGTTGGACCAGAAAGGATATATCAATTAGGAATTAGATCCGGAGAAAAAGAAGAATTTGAGCTTGGCAGAAAGCAGTGCCATTTATCTTCCCAACTAACACTTGATACCGCTACCCTGAAAAGACTGCAAGGGCTACCGGTTTATTTAACCATTGACCTTGATATTCTGGATCCTGCCTATGCACCCGGGGTAAGCGTTCCTGAGTCATGTGGAGCTTCTCCGCATGAGTTGTTTGAGGCTATCTATTCCTTAAGCAGATTGAATATTATTGGTTTTGATGTGGTTGAGATTCTTCCATCTCATGATATAGGACAGATTACAGCTGCAATAGCTGCTAAGATTATCAGAGAGGCAATCTTAACATTCTGGGGGAAGTAAGAGACTCACGCGGAGACACGGAGGACGCGGAGAGGAAAATGTAGGGACAGAGCCGCCCCTGCGAAGGCAGGGGGCTTGTCCCTGTCCGAGAATGGTTGTCCCTTGTTGGCGGAGGGTTAGGAGTCGTTTAATTTCTGCACTCTGCTGTTACACATTCCAAGGGGTGAGGTCCAATGATTAGAATCAGCGGCGGTATCGCCAAGGGTAGAAAAATAAAGGCATTAGATACTATGTCTACCCGTCCGACCCTGAGCAGGGTAAAAACATCTTTATTTGACATGCTGTCTGATAGGATTCAGGATGCTGTTATCTTAGATCTATACTCCGGGACCGGCAATATTGGCATCGAAGCCTTAAGCCGTGGGGCAAAACGAGTTGTTTTTGTCGAAAATAATGATTCACAGGCAAGGCTTATCAAGGAAAATTTAACAATCGTCAACCTTCTTGGGTCTGCTGAAATAATTACCTTAAATGTCTTTGAAGCAATCAGCAGATTAGATAAAAAAATGGTATTTGATATCATTTATCTGGCTCCCCCATTCTTAAAGGGGCTTGTCTGGCCAACTATAGAGGCAATAAGTAAGAGCAGCCTGCTTTCTTCAGGTGGATTGGTTGGTGTAGAACATCATAAAAAAGAGACCGTTCTGCCTCTGGCAAAGGGGTCATTTGAAACCGACACATTAACCCTGACAAAACAACGCCGATATGGGGATATTGTAATTTCATTTTATGAAATTACATAGGAAGGTTCACGGTTAAACCCTGAACCTTGAACCCAGAATAAGGGATTCTTAGATGAAAAATTATCGAAACAAAATAGACCAGCTCTTAAAAAAAGAACAGCAGAACGGCTATCTTACACATGATGATGTTGATACGATACTTGATGATACTGATGCTGATCCGTCACAGATGGATGATATCCTTGCGTATCTTAAGGATGAACATATTGAGATTCATGAAGATATGTTAGAGAAGGAGATAGAGTCTGAGATTGAAGAAAAAAAGGCTATAAAAAAAGGCAAGAAATATGTGTCTGACTCACCAATAAAAGCCTATCTGAAGGAGATTAATAAGATTCCTCTTTTAGATGCTGATGAAGAAAAAAAATTAGCTATAGAGATGGAAAAGAAAAGAATAAAGGTTAAAGAAATAGAGCTAAAGATTGGTATGTCTGCAAAAAGGTTTCGTAAATGGAATGAAGAATGGGAAAAAGGTACAGAAAGGCACAAAGGTACAGTTGAACCCTCACACCATCCCTCTCCCATTAGGAGAGGGAGAGAGGCACAGTTGAACCCTCTCCCCATCCCTCTCCCATTAGGAGAGGGAGAAAGGCACAGAGGAATAGAAGAAGAGATGCATATCCATTCGACAGAGGGGACCCCTGTGTCAGAGAGGCTTCCTCAGTTAGCAGAATTCTCTGCAGAAGATATCAAGGATATGCTTTCTCAGATAGATACATTTGATACAGAGATTGAAAATATAAAAAGAAGATTTATAGAAGCAAACCTGCGATTAGTAGTTACATTTGCTAAAAAATATGTACCCGGTGGGGTAATGAGCTTGCTTGATATTATTAATGAAGGCAATATGGGACTAATTAAGGCTGTGGAAAGGTATAACTATATGGAAGGGTATCGGTTCAGCACCTATGCCATCTGGTGGATAAAACAAGCTATCTTACGAGCTGTCTCTGACCAGGCAAGAACTATCAGGATCCCAATCTATATGGTAGAGATAATTAATCGATGCCTGAAAACCATCCAGTTGCTTGCTCAACAATTAGGAAGAGAGCCTGAACTGGAAGAGATAGCAGAAAAAATGCATCTGCCTGTGCCAAAGGTGATTGAGTTGATTAATATTGCGCAAGAGCCTGTTTCTCTTGACTCACCCATGGGCGTTGATGGGGAAAGTCAACTTGGTGATTTGATTGAAGATAAAGAAACCCTTTCTCCGGCAAAAACCTTATTCCTGCGAATGCTTCAGGAAAGGATTAATGATATCCTTAATATGCTTCCGGAAAAAGAAAAAATGACGCTGAAATTAAGGTTTGGTCTGGACGGCATGGAACCACATACCCTTGAAGAGGTTGGAAAAATTTTAGGATTAACCAGAGAAAGGGCAAGGCAGATAGAAAAAATTGTGTTGGAAAAGCTCCGCAGTATGAAAATAACACAAGAGTTGCAGAGCTATTTGAGGGAATAAGGAATAGGTCATATGACTTATAAGTCTTATATGACCTATTCCTTGAAAAAGGTAAAAATGTCCTTAAAAATACTTCATGTCGATACCTCTATAAACTGGCGCGGTGGCGAGCAACAACTGCTTTATTTATTCACAGGGTTACAAAAAAAAGGTTATTCTCAACTTATTGCCTGTCAACCAGATAGCCTTTTGCTCAAAAGGTGTCAGGGGTATGCCGCAACTATTCCGGTGAGAATGTGGGGAGAGTGGGATATTGCTGCTGTTTGTAAATTGGCACGGCTTATTGATATTAAAGGCATTCAACTTGTTCACCTCCATTCATCCCATGCCCATGCCCTTGGATTAATGGCAGCTAAAATCTCCAGATCAAAACCAGCGGTTGTTGTCTCTCGAAGGGTGGATTTTCATCTCCGCAAGAATCCTATATCATGGATTAAGTACAGAATAGGCGTAAACAGGATAATTGCAGTCTCAAATGCCGTTAAACAAGTGCTTATATCAGATGGCATCCGTCCGGAAGAGATTGATGTAGTCCATGATGGGATTGATGTAGAATGGTTTGGCAAGGATATAGATAATGATTATCTATATCAGGAATTCGGATTAAATCACATGTTCCCAATTGTCGGCATTATCGCTGCCCTGGCACCGCACAAGGATCATAAGACCTTCCTGCAGGCATGTTCTCATGTAAAAAAAACCAATCATCAGGTACAGTTTCTTATTGTTGGTAATGGTGAATTGAGATGTAAACTACAGCAAATGGTAAAGAGATTAGATATAGAAAACAATGTTATCTTTACCGGCTTCAGAAATGATATTCCCCAAATCCTATCCATTTTAACTGTCTTTGTTGTTTCCTCTTACTTAGAAGGGCTAAATACTTCTATCCTTGAGGCACAGTCAGCCGGCGTACCGGTGATTGCAACCAGAACCGGCGGTATTCCGGAGATAATCCAGGACGGGATTAACGGCTTGCTTGTCCTGCCTCAACACCCCGAGTCTCTGGCTGAGGGGATTATTCAATTGATAGGCAATAAGACACTATCTAATCAATTGGCTGCTATTGCCAAGAAAGATGTGAGAAAATTTAATATGGAGGCAATGATTGATACTACAGAAGCTGTTTATCATCGGGTTATGGGTATGGTGTAATTTTTGTTTACTGACATCCAATTGTGAAGGGGCAGACGGCACAGAGGAAGGCACAAAGGAAATAGGAATTTCCTTGTCTGTTGTTGATGATAATAGCTCATCTTTTCCTAATAACTATGGAGAAAGCTATCGGCAGGGGATAAATCTTTCCACTGACCTAAGGCTATGTGGCAAATTCTATGATTTTTGTCCGCAGTTAAAATTCAGTCGTGATAATGCAACAGCTGATCTGAAATGGGGATACCTCAGCTACAGCAAATGGAATACAACCATTCAGGCAGGCAGGATTCCTCACTGGTGGGGACCAGGGCACAGTGGGGCATGGCTGCTTACAACCAATGCCCAGACATTTGATCAGATAAAGCTGACAAACAGACAAGCTGTCTTGTTGCCATGGCTTGGCAGCTCAAAGCTTGAGTTTATTCTGGGGGAATTAAGCAAGCAAACAATTAATTATAGTAATAACAGTGTTCCTACGACAAAGACAGAAAAACCTGGATTGGTTGGCTTGCGGTTTGATTGCAGCCCTAATAAATACATTAAACTTGGAGCAGGAGAGACCTGCATGATAAGTGGACGCGAGCGGCTGAAGATACAGGATTATTTTCAGGCATTATTCCCTGGGGGTGATACAACTATACAAGAAATGACCAATGGACCAATCACCAACCGCATTGCCTCTATAGACACAACCTTCCGTATTCCAATCAATCATCAATGCTTAAAAGGAGCGGAAATTTACTGGGAATATGGCGGTGAAGACTGTAACCCTACCAGAGGCGGCTTTCAATTCTTAAGTGCTCCAGCCAATCTCTTCGGGATATACCTTGATACAGGAATAGCAGACATGCGAATAGAATACGCTGAGGATGAGGATGATTGTGTAATATGGTATACACATGGAAATTTTACAAAAGGATATAGGCATAAAGACAAAATCCTCGGGCATCATATGAATGGCAAAAGCTGGTATTTCTCTGCATCCTGCCCCATTCCCCTCAAACAAACAGGTTTTCTGGAGGCTGAAATGGTTAATAATAAGATAGCAGGTATTGACCTTGGCTGTTTGGATACATGGAGGCTCAGGATACGACCGGATGATGGAGTGAGCGTTGATTATAAGGTGGGTTGGTAATGGAGAAGGTAACTACTCAGGTAGACTTGTCCCTGTGAATACAGGGATAGGCTGAAGGAATGAATCATGCGTGATCATACAAAACTTCGGGCATTTGAGTTGGTTGATGAAGTAGCAATGTTGGTTTATCGGGTAACCGCAGGGTTTCTGAAAGAAGAGTTGTTTGGATTGACTTCTCAAATACGGCGGACAGCAGTTTCAGTTCCTTCTAATATCGTGGAGGGTTGCGCTCGTGAGATCAAGGCAGATTATCTCAGATCTCTCAATATAGCTTTCGGGTCATTGATGGAACTGCACTATCAACTAAATTTGTCGAAGTGTTTAGGCTTCTTGCCTAACAAGGACTTACCTCTGATTGAACCAAAGGTCGTAGAAGCAGAGAAGGTATCAAATAGCTTGATTTGTGCCTTGCGAAATGATTTATAGCCTTCAGCCTTCAGCCTAAACACCTTATTTAACCAAAGCCTGCACCTCTCTAAAATGTGGGTGTTTAGAATCAGCAAGCAGCATAAACAGAATAGATTCTGTTGATACTACCACTGCCCCTGCATCTCTCATGGCTGATAACGCCAATTCTTTATCTTCAATATGCCGTGATGAGGTAGCATCAGATGCGACCATAACATGGTAGTCATTTGAAAGCAAATCAAAAACAGTCTGCAAAACACAAACATGGGTTTCTATACCACAGACAATTATCACATTACGACGATTCAACTCATTCAGTTTTCGGACAAAACCAGATTCACCATAACAGCTAAAGGCTGTCTTATCAACAACATCCTCCGGCTTCAGAATATCCAACACTTCAGGAAGGGTCTGTCCCAATCCGGCAGGATACTGCTGGGTTACAATGAAAGGAACCTCAAGAATTTTGACAGCTTTGGCAAGAATCAATGTATTTTTCAGAACACCATCCATTCCGGAAATAACAGGACTAAACTTCTCTTGAATATCAATAAAAAGCAGACAAACATTTTCAGTCAATATTTTCATTGTTAGCTCCTATCTAAAATTATATTATACTCAGCGAGGCCACAAATAGCGATTTTACGCAAGGAGCGACTCAGGCGTCATTGCGAGGAGCTACTGCGACGAAGCAATCTCATCGCAGCAAGATTGCTTCGTCGCAGTAGCTCCTCGCAATGACGCACATGGTAATTTTCCTCATTGTTTGCTGACCAATTAGACTTTTCGCAACCTTTCGTAGTTATGTTTTAAAATCACAGATTATGCCCTTATTGAGTACTTGAGCCAATCTGTATCGCTTCTGATATTTTCTTCGTGCCTTCGTGCCTTTGTGGTGAAAAGTTTGAGTTTTTGCCTAACCATCAACCTTGCGGTTCAATAATAACCTTAATAGAATCCTGTGCCCTAGTTACCAACTGAAAGCCAAGCCCTGTCTCTGACAAGCTGAGCCGATGGGTAATCATTTCCCGCACCTGTATCCTTCCTGTACTGATTAACTCTAAGGCAGTCATATGATCCCTGAAGTCCCCTGCATAGGATGATACCAATGCAATCTCATTCCGCCAGAAAAGCTCATTGATGGATAATGGAATGGTTACCCCTTTATCTGTAGGGGCAAAAAACAACACCGTTCCACACCGTTCCACAGAGTGTAGTGCCTGAAGAATAGCTGAGGGTGCCCCGGTGCAAACTATGACCAGATCAGCCATCTGGCCATGGTTAATCTCACGAACACGGGCAGGCACATCCTCTTTGGCATGGATGGCAGCATCTGCCCCAAATTGCATGGCTGTCTCTAATCGATACTCTGAAATATCTGTGGCTATTATCCGTGATGCACCACTAACACGGGCAAGATGAATATGCAGCAAGCCGGCAATACCGCTCCCTATCACCAATACTCTTTGTCCCATCTGTATTCCTGCCAGCCTTTGTCCCCGAAGGACACAGGCAACCGGTTCAATAAAGGTTGCCTCTTCAAACGAGACATGGTCAGGCAATAAATAAACCCCACGGTCAACATTAATCGCCGGCAATCGGACGAATTCAGCAAATCCGCCTGGATCAAAATTTGTCTGCCTGAGCGTATTACAAACCGTTTGGTGTCCCCGCATACAATAATAGCAGGCATTACACGGTACATGATGAGAGACAGCGATACGGTCGCCAACCTTATATTTCTTTACACCATCACCTACCCGGACAATGGTCCCGGCAACCTCATGCCCCAACACCAGCGGCACCCGATGGATACGATACCACTCCATAACATCACTCCCGCAAATACCACTTGCCTCTATCTTGAGCAATATCTCTCCTGATGAAATCTCCGGTACAGGCATCTCCTCCAGCCGTACATCCTGATTACTGTAATACATGGCTACACGCATATTTTGCATTTGGTACTCCTTTTTATTATATGCCAATTTCTTCACTATCAATAACTATCTCGTCACCCGCAATATTTCTTATCTTCATTTTGAATTTGTCAGTATCAAGGGTATAGCTGCCTTTTATTTTATCTTTTATTCCGGCTTTGTCTTCCAAGACAGGGTTGCTTTTCCATACTGTCCTGAGTAAGACAATCACCCTGAATAAGCAGATTCCTGAAATCAGAATTCAAGCCTGTTTCCTTATCAAAAAGGCTCCTTTGCTTTATTTTTGTATTTCTCACCTCTTCAATAACTTCTGTTTCAAAAACATCAATCTTATCGGGAAACCGTCTTCCTTGAAAATTGAGAAGAGCCTGCCCTTTAGCAGGCGTTATGTTATACTGCCTTGGTGTTTTCATAGTTATAGCTCCTCTAATAGAACTGTCATTCCTGCGTATCGCCATCCCTATGCATCACTGTCATCCCTGCAAATAGATTCTTGCCATACGCAGAAATGACAGAAGAAGGCGACAATAGATTGGTTTAGGACATACCTGAGATTCCTGCATACGCAGGAATGACAAGTTATCGTCTGTGAGGTTGCCAATCCAAGAGCTGAGATTCCTGCATACGCAGGAATGACAGGGTTCGGGGGCACATGAATATCCCTTTGAGAGAGAGAAATTTCTGCATATGCAGGAATGACAGATACAAAAGTCCAAAAGGATAGAGTGGGATATGCACCCCATAACTGAAGCATTACCTGTCATTTTTGCATTGCAGGAATCTCCGAGATACAGCCTGACTTGACCTCGCTGTCATTCCTGCGCATGCAGGAATCTCACACCGATTTGACTCCGCTAATAATTGACCTTGCTGTCATTCCTTGCGTATCGCTGTCATTCCTGCGCATGCAGGAATCTCCACATATAGTATTCACCTCAAAATTATCATATAAATCTTTCCATTCTGGATTCATCTCTTGAATGACATTCTCCTTATATTCCCTTTTCCATTTTTTCATTCTTTTTCTTGTATTATAGCGGCTGTTACATCATTCGTTTGCTGAAACCATACAAGCTTATGGCAATTGTATTTTTTTGTAAATCCCTCGATCAGATTCATTTTATGTTCATATACACGCCGGATGAGGTTGTTTGTTACGCCGATGTAAAGTACATTATTATATTTATTTGCCATCATATACACATAATAAGTTTTCATAATTCCTCAATTAGAGCATGGGACATCTGCATTCGCAGGGGGAACAACTGAGTAACAAAATAAGAACACAAAATAGAGGAGATTCCTGCATACGCAGGAATGACAGGTCAGCACTTGCTTGTACAGCCTCTGGCGATGGAGATTCCTGCATACACAGGAATGACAGCTTTTTCATCGCAATCGCACTTGGTATAACCCCTCCAAAGATTCCTGCAGGAGTTTACCCCATACTTGATACGGGGCAGGAATGACAGCCCTGCCAATTTTGGTAATATGCAATTTTTTGAAAAAACTGTAACTACTCAGGTTGCATAATTTGTTTCTATTTCATAATTAAAGCTGATATCTTGCAGGTCGATATTATTTCTATTACTGAAATAATCTTCAATCAAATCTTCCGGGTACCGCCGATATGTCCTCGCATCCCTTTTAGAGATTTTTGGCATGAATTTATAAAGCGTGCCATTGGGTGAATGCAGCGATATTTCCTCGTTTCCTGTTTCCCACTGGAGCAGTTCGATTTCAGTCTCTTTTTCAATCACCTCTCTGGAATATTCAACCCTGTCCATAAAGGACGAAGTGATAATTTTAATTATATCCGTCCACTTCAATTGAACTTTTTACATAAGGCATACCGGACAAACCGAGGACAGAATTAACAGACCCATGCTGATTTAAGACACTAACCGCCTGACGGAGTTTCTTTTCACTATTTCCTGTTGAGCCGTAGGCATGATGGACCTCATCTTTCCTTCTCATTTTTCCTCATCATGACCGGATGGGGATTCGTGTAGAGATAGTGTTTGGTTTTTCTCTATTTCTTCTCTTCTATTGGAAGAGGGCTGAGATAAGGGTTCAACCCTTATCTTATCCTCTGCCAAGGAGGGTGTTTTGTCAATAACAGGAGGGCAACCACAGGGGGTTGCCCCTACGGTATTTTTTTTATGTCGTAATTTTCTGCCTATACCCTTAATCTGAAATAAAGCTGCAATCAGCCATAAAATCAGAAAAACCGCTACCAGTGGCATTGAGCTTAATGCCCAGAAAATAATGATTCCAAGTATTCTGATACAATTATCCAATCCATCCCGGCAGGCAATGCTTGTAGAATTTTGAAAGGCAGTCTCATAGCTCAGGGGTATCTTTTTTTCATACATGCGGATAAAGATAAGTCCGTATGCTGTTTGATCTTCAAGCCGTTCCATCTCTCTTTTTATCTCTCCCATTTTCTTTTCTGTGTCCCTTAGTTTATTCTCTACTTGCAGCATCTCCGGAAGCTTTTTGTAACTTTCAGAAGAAGATATAGAAAGGAGCCTTTCCTTGGATTCCTGAAGAGATTCAAGCTGTGTCTGGAGTTTCATACAGCTCTCGGTCTTATCCTCAGTTGTCAGCCTTGAATGTTTCAGCCCCCCAATTTGTTCCAATGTTTTGACTGCATTCTCAAGCTCTGCTGAAGGAAGTTTAATCATCAGCCACGCTGTTTTTTTCTCTCCATTTATCTCCTTTTGAGAGATAATGCCCTCAAATCTCATCATCTCATCAGTAACCCTTGCTACGCCATTAATTAGTTTTTTTGCCTCCAATTCAATCTCAGCCATCTTCCCTGCATGAGGCAAGGAATCCTTTTGATGCATGGTTCCAGACAGTATCATTGGCAATGGCATCATATCCTTGGTAAGAAAGACACTGATAGTAACCACTACAGCAAATACAATGATGATCTTTAAGAGGGTTGTTGCCTGCATATGTTTATTCCTTCAGTTGCAGTCTATGCTGACTGCTTGTAGTTTTAATGTTTTTATTATAACACAAAATTGGACAAAAAGCAAGAAATTTTGTAATTACAACAGCCATTCTCATTTTAGCCACAGAGGACACAGAGTTCACAGAGAAATGAAAAATAATTATCGGTAATCGGTTATGATCAGAGTTGCAATGCGGAATTTTAGAATTCAGAATGCAGAAACAATACGGATTTAGAGAAAATAACCGTTGATTTAGTATCCGGCAAAGGTGCGTTTAGGAAACGCACCCTACATTTCGGATTCAAATTTTAGTCACAGGCAAGGATGTCTGTGCCAC
>JACQYP010000061.1 GCA_016208205.1 Candidatus Desantisiibacteriota bacterium
GGAAAGGAAGGGGGAAGCTCAAGCCTTAGATTTGACTTCGATATACCAGGCAACAGGAATACTAAAGTTATAGACAACGAGGGCAGTCTCATTCAATTCAACAAGGAGGAATCCTTAGTCGATGTAGCCACATCCCTTTCTGTATCTCCAGAGAACAAGATTATCCTTGCCGGCAATAGCCAGAGTTATTCTGCCTTTGCCAAATGTGAAGCAGGAAGCGTTAATGTTACAGGCTCAGCTACCTTTTCTGCCTCAGGAGGAGGCTCCTGGACAACCAATATCTTTGAGGCACATTATCTTGGCACATACACTATTACTGCTTCCTTCTTAGGTTTGATTGGCACAACCAATGTCTATATAACCCCAGGGACACCGACAGCCCTTCTCTATGTGAGTGGAGATAATCAAACTGCCTCTTGCACAGAAACATTAGCTGATCCATTCATTGTCAAGGTAGAAGATGCCTATCATAACCCTTGCTCTAATGTTTCAGTCAACTTTGCTGTCATCTCTTCTCCAGCAGGAGCAGAGGGATATAGCCTATCTGGGACAGATACTCTGACAAATCTTGATGGAACAACCTCAAGCTATCTAACCTTAGGGGATGAACCACCAGGAAGTTGGACAATCAGAGCAAGCTCAGGAAGTCTTACGCCCTTTGACTTTACAGCATGGTCACTACGGAGATTCGGAAATATTGCTGGAATATGCCTCATAGATAGAGGAACAGAGAGCCAGAAGCAAGGAAGCATTACAATTACCTTAGTTGAAACAGGTGCTACTACTACAACCAATTCCAATTCTTACTTCATCTTCTCCAATATCCCTGTTGGCACCTATACCTTATTCTTCACCTTCCCCGGAGCAACCCCAGCCACAAGGACAAATAGCATCACCCAGACCCAATTTAATGATACCACAGATATTGGCACCGTTACCCTGATTATGGGAGACCCAAATGGAGACGGTCAGATAAATATGCTTGATTGGCCTTATGTTGCTGATTCTTATGGCTCACAGCAAGGAGACCAGAATTATAATCCCTCCTGTGACTTTAATGGTGATGGGCAGATAAACCTCTTAGACCTCTTGATATTTGCAGACAACTATGGAGAACAACAGCAAGGAAAGGGGATGAAGGCTAAGACAAAGACCAGGGGTAGAGCTATCGCTTTGAGCTTTGAACCAAAGTTAATAGAAAATGCTAAGGTTGGTGAAATAATCACGATGAAGATCTTAATTTCAAGTGCCAAGGACTCCTATGGTGGTGAGGTTCATTTGTCCTTTAACCAAAAGGTCTTAGAGGCAATAGTCATAGATAAGGGAGATTGGATAAAAGAGGGCTATGAGCTTTGTAAAAGAATAGACAATACCTCTGGAAAGATAGACCTTGCCCTTGGCTCTATTAAGCCTAAACAAGAAAGCTCAGGTTTATTTGCTACGATAACCTTTAGGATAAAAGCAGAGGGAGAGTCAGCTATCAAGTTTGAGTTTGATAATGAAGCAAACAGAGAGACGCTCTTTATTGAAAAAGGCTATGTTGTTCCAGAGATAACTACAAATGAAGGTAAGATTGAGGTTATTCCTTCTGTTTCAATGCTCCTCCAGAGCTATCCTAACCCTGCTAAGGATTTATGCTATATCCCCTTCAAGCTCTCAGAAAATGCAGAGGTTACAGTTGAAGTCTATAACATCCTGGGACAGAAGGTAAAAGAGATAAATGCTGGATACAAAAAGGCAGGTTTATACATAGCCCGAGAGAAAGCCCTATCCTATAACCTGAGAAATGATAAAGGAGATAGGTTATCCCAGGGGCTATACTTCATCAGGCTTACCGCAGGAAAGTATTCTGGAAAGGGGAGGCTGGTGATTCAGAGATAATGACCTGTCACGAAAAACTCTCGCATCTTGCTTGTTCGAAATGACGCGCCTGCTTACCTTTACTCCTTCTTGACTATTACTTCGTCGTCGTGCCTTTTCAAAAAAAAGATTTGACAAATCTTATTCTACCTATAGAATATAACAAGAAATAGAATAGGATGGAAGAAAGATTTGATCTACAGCTTTTTGCAAGACCAGAGGATGAGGGAAGGACAGAGGAGCCAACCCATAGAAAACTTGAGCAGGCAAGGAAGAAAGGTCGTGTTGCCAAGACAATGGAGCTTTCGCCTACCCTTATCACCCTTGCCACCTGCTTTCTTCTCTCTTTTATTGGTCTTTCCGTATTCAAATCATTCTGTGAGCTTATTCAGTTGTCAATCTTACAGATCAAGCCCTATCCTGAATTCACTCCCCAAATAGCCCAATCTATATTTTTACAAATGGGTCTTTCTTATATCAAGATTACTGGTCCAATTATGCTTTGTGCCTTAGCCATTGCCTTCTTCTCTGAGATAGCTCAGGTTGGATTCCACTTTGCCAGCGAGGCATTCTCTTTTGACCTTGGAAAGATAAAGCCAAACTTTGGAAAAATTTGGGATAGGATGAATCTTTCCACAAAAACATTGGTTGAATACGGAAAGACAATATTTAAGATAGTTATCATCTCCTGGTTTGCCTATACAACACTAAAATCAAATTACCCAGAGATAATCCTATCTATGTCTGGTTCAATTCACACAGGTTTTTTCTTGATAGCCCATCTTTCTTATGAGATTATGATAAAGACAGCGATATTTAGTGCCATTATGGCTATTCTGGACTATCTTTATCA
>JACQYP010000050.1 GCA_016208205.1 Candidatus Desantisiibacteriota bacterium
GAGCCCTACATACTCGTTTGGGAAACGAGCCCTAACATATGGGACACAGGCTGGAAGCCTGTGCCACCTATTATGTTTGGTAGCACAGGCATTTTTGCCTGTGATTAAAATTGGTGGCACAGGCATCCTTGCCTGTGATTAAAATTTGAATCCGAGATGTAGGGTGCGTTTCCCAAACGCACCTTTGTCGGATACCAATATCAACGGTTATTTTCTGAAATCCGTATAAGGTTCATATAGAATGTAGGGACAGATGCCATATAGCAAATAAATAAGGATAAAGTACAGAATGCCAACAGTCAAAAATATTCCTGGTCCATATCGATTTTTCTTCTATGCCGGTGATCGAGATGAACCTCAGCACATTCATGTTGAACATGATGATAAAATTGCCAAATTCTGGCTTGATCCGGTCATATTGCAAAGCAGTGGAGGATTTAATCGTGTAGAAATTGCTCGAATTCAAAGGGTAATCGATGAATATCAAACACAATTGAAGGAGGCGTGGGATGAGTATTTTGGCAGTTGAAATAGAAACCCCTATTGCCGAAAAGATAACTATAACTGATGATACACTGAGTGTAGATCTAATCGATGGGCGAACTATTTTTGTTCCTCTGGCATGGTTTCCAAGGCTTATGCATTCAACCCCCAAAGAGCGAAACAACTGGAGATTGATTGGTAGGGGGCATGGCATCCATTGGGAGGATATTGACGAAGATATTAGTGTTGAAGGCTTGTTATCTGGTAAACTATCAGGTGAAAGTCAAACATCCTTCAAGAAATGGTTGAGTCATCGCCTGTGAAGAGCTACAAATATTCCGCCCCGCTGGGGCTACTATCTGACCCGCACAGAAAAATATAGGTAATTAAACACAAATTCCTACTGCACAGGTCGAAAATCTGTGTAATCTGTGGATATATAGTTAAGGAGGGCTCTATTAAAATGAATATTGATACAAAAGATAAGGAAATCCTGGGAGTACTCGAAAAAAATGCAAAGATGCCATTGGCAAAGATTGCTGTTATGGTTGATCTAAGCGAAGAGGATGTAGAATCAAGGATCAAGAACCTTGAGGAAAAGGGGATTATCCTCCAGTATAAAACGATTATTGATTGGGAAAAGACAGATGAGGAAAAGGTTTATGCCTTTATTGAGGTCAGGGTAATCCCTGAAAAGGATACTGGATTTGATGCCATTGCCAAAAGGATATACAACTTTCCAGAGGTTCATTCCATGTATCTTATGGCCGGGGATTATGATTTTGCTGTGATTGTAGAGGGGAGGAGTATGAAGGAATTGGCTTATTTTGTAGCTGAAAAATTGTCTCCCCTGCCACATATCCAGAGTACAGGAACACACTTTTTACTCAAAAAATATAAGCTCGATGGCAAGATCATTGAGGAGGAAATAGCGGATAAAAGGCTGGCAATGACACTGTAGGGGCAACCCCCTGTGGTTGCCCACATGTTGCAATTGTCCCAAAAAGGGCAGGGGTAAACCCTGCCCCTACGGTTGCATACTCAAAAAGGGGTTATTACATGAAAGAATTAATTTCACACAAGGTTAATAGCATCCCGCCCTCTGGAATACGGCGGTTCTTTGATTTGATTGCATCAATGGAAGGGGTTGTCTCGCTTGGGGTTGGGGAGCCTGATTTTGTTACCCCATGGCATATACGTGAGGCAGCTGTTTATGCTATTGAGCAGGGGTATACAGCTTATACATCAAACGCCGGCTTGCCTCAGTTGCGGCAGGCAATTAGCCAAAAGCTTTATGATGATTACAGCCTTACCTATTCCCCGGAGGATGAGGTGCTTATTACGGTTGGTGTGAGTGAGGCTCTTGACTTAGCATTACGGGCAATTATTAATCCAGGGGACGAAATAATCATTCCTGAGCCATGCTATGTTTCGTACAAATCATGTACTATCCTTGCCAATGGCGTTCCTGTAATTATTTCTACAAAGGATACAGGGTTTAAGGTTACACCAGACCAGATAGAGGCTGCAATCTCGCCAAAAACAAAGGCTATCCTCCTTTCATATCCATCCAATCCTACCGGTACATCGTTAAATAAGGATGAGCTTATGGCTATTGCAGAGGTGATAAAAAGACATAATCTCCTTGTTATCTCTGATGAGATATATAGCCGTCTTAGCTATGATCAGCCCCATACGACTATTGCCTCTTTGCCGGGGATGAGGGATAATACCATTTTATTAGATGGCTTTTCCAAGGCATATGCCATGACCGGCTGGCGGGTTGGATATGCAGCAGGTCATAAGGATATTATCGGGGCAATGTGTAAAATTCATCAGTACAGTATGCTTTGTGCGTCTATTGTCAGCCAGAAGGCAGCAGTAGAGGCACTTAAGAATGGCAGGGTTCAGGTGGAGGAGATGAGGAATGAATACAATAGGCGGAGAAGGTTGATTGTTGATGGGTTTAATCGTATAGGAGACCTTGAGTGTTTTATGCCGGAGGGTGCATTCTATGCCTTTCCCTCTATAATATCTACAGGCTTGAGTTCTGATGAGTTTGCCGAGAGATTGCTTTTTGAAGAAAAGGTGGCTGTTGTTCCTGGAAATGTTTTTGGTGAATGCGGCAGCGGCTATATCCGGTGTTCATACGCTACTTCTCTGGAAAATATTGAAGAGGCATTGAGAAGGATTAAGAGATTTGTAGATAATTTAACTACTCAGGTTCACGGTTCAAAATAGATATAATTAGCCTCGTAGAGGCAATCTGTTTGTAGTTAGGTCGCTCCTATGGAGCTTTATGTTATGGGTGGATATTTTTTTCTACAGACAGATTGCTCCTACAGAGCAAAAAGGTTCAAGGTTTACGGTTCAAAGGTTGGTAGTGTGTGTCCCCTGAACGCGCCTTTATATTGTGGCACAGACATTCTTGTCTGTGTTTGTGGCGTGCTTTCATCCTTTCGTGATTTTGTGATAAAAATATTTGGTAACCGTTCACAGTGGATAGATATAAAAGAACAGAACACATTGTCATTCCTGCATACGCAGGAATCTCTCTTATGCCCGTGGAGACCAAAAGGAAGGGTTAGGACACCTGAGGGGGAGATTCCTGCAGGAGTTTACCCCGTACTTGATACGGGGCAGGAATGACAGTGATGCACAGGAATGACAGCAATATACGGTGTCAGTTCAGAACCGACAACCGTGAACGCAATGTCACCAAAATCAATAGTATCATCTATTTTATTTTGCAGCCTGTTCAGTTTAAGTTTAATTGGGGATGCTCTGGGAGACTCACTCACAGGAACAGAGATGAATGAGATGGACAAACTATCTTGCTACACTCAAATAGAGACAAAACTGTGTGAAATTACTCAAGGGGAATGTGCTGATTCCATCATAAAAGGCACAGAGACAAAGTGCGTTCGGGGAACGCACCCTACTCTGGAATGTGCTGATTCCGTCATGATTCAAGAATATCCGGCTGGACAAGTGGACAAAGATTTGAGTGTGCAAAAATCTGAAAATTTAAGTATCGTTCAAGAACAGATGATTGAGAAGGACAACACCCCGGCTACTTTGTGCCCCTCCCTTTCAAGAGAGGATAATCCCTTGCCTCCTGCGATGATAGCTGTGCAAACGACTGAAAATTTGAAGGCACAACAATCTAAAGATGTTGTGTTTAAGAAAAGAAATGTTATTTTATGGCCCATCTATTGTGACTGGAAAAATAGATATGGGCTAAGAACAAGAATCTTTGGGCCAGCTACTACATATTTTACTGAAGCAGATTCAGAGGAAACCACTTTTCAAGTTGTCTGGCCAAATATTGGTTGGTATTCTCGATCGAAACTTGCATGGGAAATATTTCCGATATATCCAGTTGCTGGATATTCTGTGTATAATGATAATGTTTCTGACAAGGAATATACGAAGAGATATAGGTTTAAGTTGCTGTGGCCCATAGGTTGTTATGGACTGGATGAGGTTGTTCTTAAAGAAAGGTTTTACAAAAAAACAAAAATCCGTGTTGTTCCCTTTGTTGGCTATCAAAATAAGGTTACCCAAGGAGGAAATAATAAATGCAGGGAAAAAGAAATAAACTGGCTGACAGGTGGCTATGAGATGAGCGAATCTGCTGGAGAGCAAGGTTCTTGCAGGAAAACAGATCTTAGCATTATTCCCTGGATGGGCTATCGAAATAAGGTTGAGCAAGAAGGGAATAGTAAACGCAGAGAGAACGAAATACACTGGCTGATAGGCGGCTATAAGATGAGCGAATCTGCCTGCGAACAAGGTTCTTGCAAAAAAACAGATCTTAGCGTTGTTCCCCTGCTTAAAAAGCATGTATTATCCCGGAGAAAATATGCCGTATTGCCATTATAGAACCTCAAAATTTGACACAAGAAAATGGAGCAGGTGATAAAATAAATGGGCTGCTTTGTTCAGAGATTATGAAAATAAACAGGTATTCTCTTACAGAGCGGACACAGTTAAAAAAGGTACTCAGTGAGATTGCCTTAGGGATGACAGGTGTTGTCAGGGATGACCAGATAATACAAGCCGGCAATCTGCTTGGAGCCCAGGCAGTTATTGTTAGTGAAATAACCAATTATGTTCGTAAGGTTGAGTATATCCCTTATGAATATGAATCTCAAGGAGCAGGCTTACTACCCCTTCCACCAGAAGAACAGGTGGGGGTTATTGTCCCTTCTGAAAAGCATAAGTATATGATTGAGAAATATTTCTGTGCCATAGGGTTTAATTTGCGAATGATAAATGTTGAAACAGGAAAGGTTGTCTGGGCAAAAGAGGTTTCCCGTTCATTCAGTGCTAAAGAAGGGGAATATAATATCCATGATGTGGATTATATAATGGATAAACTTACCAGATCAGCTGTAGAGGAGGCTGTGTGGGAGTTGAAATGATTATGAGTAGGTTGTAGGTTAGGGATGTTGTAGGTTGTAGAACTATGCTGTTATTTCTTCAACCTACAACCTACAACATATACCATACAAATAAGGAGATGACGATGAACAGTTTGTGTGAATTCGATCAGGATATTTATAATGCTATCAAGCAGGAGGCATTTAACGAATCAAACCGATTGGTCATGATTGCTTCAGAGAATCATGTCTCGCGAGCAGTGCTTGAGGCTCAAGGGTCTGTATTGACAAATAAATATGCCGAAGGCTATCCGCACAAGAGGTATTATGGCGGGTGTGAGATGGCGGATATGGTTGAGGATCTGGCAATTATGCGGGCAAAGGAATTATTTGGGTGTGAGCATGTTAATGTTCAACCGCATTCCGGCTCTCAGGCAAATATGGCTGTTTATATGGCTATGCTTAAGCCTGGGGATACGATTATGGGGCTTGATCTAAGCTGTGGCGGTCACTTGACCCATGGCAGCAAGGTGAGTTTTTCGGGTATTATCTATAATGCTGTGGGGTATGGGGTAAATAAAGATACTCATGTGTTTGACTATGACGAACTGCTTTCTCTGGCAAAAACCCATAAGCCAAGGATGATCGTGTGTGGGGCAAGTGCCTATCCGAGGGTTATTGATTTTAAGATGTTTCGGAAAATAGCCGATGAGGTTGGGGCATATCTGCTGGCTGATATTGCCCATATTGCAGGCCTGGTTGCCGCCAGGGTACATCCATCACCAATGGATATATGTGATTTTGTAACCACTACTACCCATAAGACATTGCGTGGTCCCCGTGGTGGCATGATTATGTGCAAGGCAGAATATGCAAAAGCCATAGACAAGGTAATCTTTCCCGGTATTCAGGGTGGGCCATTGATGCATGTTATTGCAGCCAAGGCAGTCTGTTTTAAGGAGGCACTCAGCTCTGACTTTGTTCAATATCAACAACAGGTTGCTAAGAATGCAAGGGTTCTGTCCGATGAGTTTATGCACTATGGATTAAATCTTGTATCCGGCGGAACAGATACCCATCTACTGCTGATAAACCTTACCTCGCAAGGGATAACAGGTAAGACGATAGAGGATAGCCTGGGCAAGGCAAATATCATTGTCAATAAAAACACCATACCCTATGATGCAAATGGTCCTGTTCTAACCAGCGGTATCCGTATTGGCACCCCCAGCCTGACTACCCGTGGAATGAAAGAGGAAGAGATGATCATGATTGGTCACTGGATAGAGCAGGTAATAGCAGATCCAACGAATGAAGAGATACTTGCGGATATAAAACATCAGGTGCTTGCCTTAACAGAGAGGTTTCCGATATATGAGTGGGTGTGGGAGTAAGTGAAAAATGAAAAATGAAAAGTGAAAAGTGAAAAGTGAAGAAGGAGTAATTACAATGATTCATGCAACGACTATCATAGGTATTTCTCGCAACAATCAGGTTGCGATTGGCGGGGATGGGCAGGTAAGCCTGGGACAGACTATTATGAAATCAGGGGCAAAAAAGGTTAGACGGATGTATAAGGATAAGGTGCTGGGTGGATTTGCCGGGGCTGCTGCTGATGCCTTTACCTTGTTTGAGCGATTTGAATCAAAGCTTGAAGAATATCATGGAAATCTTTCAAGGTCAGCCGTTGAGCTTGCCAAAGAATGGCGGACAGATAAATATCTTCGTCGATTAGAGGCATTACTGGCTGTGATAGACAAGAAAAATGCTTTTATTATCTCTGGAAACGGAGAGGTAATTGAGCCTGATGATGGGATTGTGGCTATAGGCTCTGGCGGAGGGTATGCACTGTCAGCAGCCCGGGCATTAATCAGCCATACAGATATGAATCCAGAACAAATTGTCAGGGAATCACTCTTGATTGCCTCGAAAATCTGTGTTTATACTAATGATCAGATAACGGTGGAAAAATTATAAAACGAATTAGCCGCAGATAAACGCAGATGGACGCAGAATTAAAGTAACTATTCAGGTTGTGTTTCCCTTTACGGTTGATGGTTTGCTCTCTTAACCCTCAAGCTGTGAACCGGTATTGATGGGTTTCACCCATCCTACTTTCTCTTTTGCCTCTTGTAGGATGGGTAAAGCAGAGCGCAACCCATCAATGCGAAGTTCTAACCTTGAACCAGACACCTGATCTGCGTAAATCTGCGGCTAAATTTGCAAAGGAGAAAATCATGCGATTAGCATCGATACTTTCATCAATGCTTCTCTTAGTTATCCTGCTCACGCCATGTGATGCAGCAAGGGATAAATGTATTGAGATAGCTACATTCAATATTGAACACCTTACTTGCAAGGGTAAGGATATAAAGCAGATTGCCAGGGTAATCAAGGATCTTGGGCTGGATGTGGTTGGTATCCAAGAGATTGAAGATCTGTCGGCACTTGAGAAATTGGTCAGCTACCTTGACGGTTTCAAGTATAAGATAACCAGTGGGAATGCCCCTATCCATGTAGGGATAATCTATAATAGTTCTACAATAGATGTTTCGCAAACAAACCAGATAACATCCCTTATCCTGGATAAGCCGAAGATGCTCAGACCGGGCTTGAGCGTGCGGGCAAAGGTCAAACCGGATGGATTTGATTTTACTCTTGCAGTAGTGCATCTAAAGTCAAAGGGTGGAGCAAGTGAGGAAAAAACCGATTTGTATCGCAAACAGCAGATACAGTGTCTGTCTGATTGGATAGATACGGAATTGCGAGCAAATCCTAAGGAGAAAGATATTATTATCGTGGGTGATTTTAATGAATCGTTGGAACGGTCTCCATTCGTTCCACTTATCAATAGACGGGATGTGAAGATATTGACCGGGGATCTTCCCCCGGGAAATATTTCATATATAGGCAAACAAGGAAATCGCAGGTATCAATCGCTGATTGATCATATTGTCCTTTATAAGGGAAAGGGTGGTGCTTTTGAGGAATATAAGGCTGGAAGCATTAGTCTGTTGAAAGATTACAGTCGAAAATATCCCAATTATGATATTCCTGTGTCGCCAGATGGGTTTACCGCAATATCGGATCATCTTCCGGTTTATGCTGTGTTTTCGACAAGGGATAATGATTGAGGGGTACGAATGATATGGAGTGCGAAAGCTTACTTGCTTTCGCTTTTCCCTTGTACCTCAGTTGTTTGATTGCGTCAAGATGGGTACAAGGTACTGTATATCACGGAAATGTCGTCAGGTGTCACCGATCCATCTGTATAATTCGTGGCAAAGAGGTGCGGAAAAATATATGAAACTCATAGTAGAATTATCCGAACTAAACGGCAGCGTTGAGATTCCTGCCTCAAAATCACATACCATCCGGGCTGTTGTTATTGGTTCTCTGGCTGATGGGACATCAGAGATTATCAATCCGCTGCATTCAGCTGATACCTCCTCAGCAGTAAATGTCTGCCAGGGGCTTGGGGCAGGGGTATGTAGGGGTGGGTTCCAAACCCACCCCAAAGGCACAGAGGGAGAGGGAGACTCTCCAACCACATGGCTTGTTCAGGGAACAGGCGGAAGGGTGATAACCCCGGAGGATATTCTTGATGTAGGGAATTCCGGGACAACCCTGTATCTTACCCTTGCTATGGCTGCCTTGGGTGATGGGTATTCTGTGTTTACCGGGGATAGTCAGACCAGGCGCAGGCCTGCTCAAGCCTTACTTGACAGCCTTAATGAGCTTGGTGCCCATGTGTTTTCTACAAGGGGGAATTCCTGTGCCCCAATTGTTGTGCAAGGACGAATAAAGGGGGGAGAGATAACCATTGATGGGAGCAAAACATCCCAGTATATCTCCAGCTTGCTTATAGCCTGTCCATTAGCCGATAACGATACAAAGATACGCGTGGTAAATGTTACTGAGGAGCCCTATATCCAAATGACCATGGATTGGCTTGATGAGCAGGGTATAGAATACTTGCATAAAGGCATGGACTACTTTCATATAAAGGGTGGGCAGGGTTATCGTGCCTTCAAAAAAAGGATGCCCGGTGATTTTTCTTCAGCCACATTTTTTCTCTGTGCTGGGGCAATTACTAATTCAAGTCTAACGCTTATAGGACTTAATATGAATGATTCTCAAGGGGATAAGGCTGTTGTTGATATGCTCTCATCAATGGGTGCAGAGATACGCATTGAATCCGATGGCATCAGGATCAAGAATAAGCAGCTGCATGGTGCTAAGTTTGATCTTAGTGCCACACCTGATGCCTTGCCGGCTATGGCTGTTGCAGGATGCTTTGCCAAAGGTGAAACAAGGTTAGTTAATGTCCCTCAGGCACGGCTCAAGGAAACAGACCGAATCAGTGTCATGTGCCGGGAACTTTCATTGATGGGTGCCAATATCAAGGAGCTGCCGGATGGTCTGGTAATTAAAGAAAGCTCGCTTTGTGGCACAAATGTTCATGGGCATGGTGATCACAGGGTGGTCATGGCACTTGCTGTTGCGGGACTATCAGCAAAGGGTCAAACTGTTATTGATACCGCAGATTCCATGCAGATAACCTTTCCCAATTTTGCTCAGTTGATGCAGCAGATTGGGGCGAGAATAAGTCTTATATGACCTATAGGACTTATATGACAAATCATACAAGGAGGCTATTTTTATGTTAGGCTGCGACATTGGTGTATTATTTAAGGTAACTATTGCCGGTGGTTCTTATCAGGATGGGAATACCACGCATATTCAGGGTATTCCGCCTGGTGTTCTAATTACAGAGGAGCAGATATACTCAGACCTTTTGCTTAGAAAGCCGGGTCAGGATGAGTTGACATCTCCAAGAAGAGAGCCGGATATTCCGCTTATTTACAGTGGGATAAATGCAGCAGATACCATGCCGGGATTTTCCAATAAGGGGCTGACCAATGGGACGCCAATGGTTATCCTAATCCCAAACATGGATAGACACTTTGAGCATATTGATGCGTATCAGAAAACAAATCGAACACCCAGGCCGGGTCATGCCTCTTATGCCTCGTATCAAAAATATGGGGAGTGCGACGATGCCATTGGAGCCGGGATATTCAGCGGAAGGTATACCTGTACCATTGTTGCTGCCGGTGTGGTGGCAAAAGAGATCCTGAAAAGACATGGTATTGAGGTTACAGGTTATATCCGTGAGGCAGCCGGTGTGCGAGCACAGGATATGTCTATTGAAATGATACGGGAAAAGGTGACTAACTTCCGAGAGATGCGGAAGAAGCATGACCCTGTCTATGATATTATGTTTGGACAGGGGGGACGAATCAGACCGGAGATGAGGCTTTTAGAAAAAATGGCTGTTTTAGCTGAGTTTGAACCGAAAATCCCGGAGCTTTATGCTCAGGGTAAAAATATGGATGAGGAAGCTATACGAAAGGAATATGGTGTGCACCCAAAGCTGAATTGCCCTGACATTGAGGCTGCAGATGAGATGTACAATCGGATTATGGAGATTACCAAAAGTGGTGATTCGAGTGGTGGGCTGGTTGAGGTCGTGGCAACAGGACTGCCGGCAGGTATGGGTGAGCCGGTTTTCAGAAAATTAGATGGTGAACTGGGGAAGATGATGAGTATCGCCGCAGTAAAGGCAGTTGAGATCGGGGATGGGTTCAAGGTTAAGGATATGCGGGGCTCAGAATGCAATGATCAGATGTATGGTGAAAGTGAGACAAAACCACAGGCAAGAATGCCTGTGTCACTCTCTTCAGATGGTGAAGCCGATGATGTCTTCGGCAGCAAAAAGGTTTGCTTTAAGTCAAACCATGCCGGCGGTATTGTTGGCGGGTTAACCACCGGTCAGCCGATTGTGGTTGGTCTGGCGATAAAGCCTACACCAACCATTGGAAAACCGCAGTCTACCATTGATAAGGTCAGCCATGAAACCATGATATTGGATGCAGTTACCCGGCGGGATCCAACCATTGTGCCGCGAGTCTGGCCTGTGGCTGAGGCTTTTGTCTCTATCATTCTGCTTGACCATTATATGCAGCATCGGGCGTATCAAGGGATGTAATTTGGAGATTGAAAGAATCGTGAATCTCGAATCGCGGATTGCGAATCTGAAGAAATAGAACAGATTCGCGATTCGCGATTGAAAGAAGGAGGATGAAAAACATGGCTAAGATATTGATTGTTGATGATGAAACAGATTTGGCTGACATGTTAGGGATGATACTTAAACTTGAGGGGTATCAGATTACATCTGTATTAGATGGGTATAAGGCAATCGAGGAGATAAAAAATACCCATTATGACCTTATCCTCATGGATATTAAATTGCCTGGGATAAATGGGGTAGAGACATTTATTCAGATTAAAGGGATTGATCCGAGCGTAAAGGTGATGATGATGACCGGGTATGCGGTAGAGGATTTGATTGAAAAGGCACTTGAAGAAGGGGCTTATGCCTGTATCCATAAACCATTTGATCTGCAAAGGGTGATAGAATTAATACGAAAGGTCATTAGTGAGAACAAAAAGGTAGTTTTGATTGTTAATGGTGATCGTAAAACACGGGAGGATGTAAGTACAGCACTTACTGAAAAGGGTTATTATACCTGCACAGCCGCAAATATTGAAGAGATGCTTGTCAAACTCAAGGATAAATATTACCATTGCATCTTGCTGAACTTACGACTGCCTGGAATAAATGGACTTAAAGTATTAAAAGAGGCAAAGAAACTATGTCCTGATGTGGTGGTTATAGTTATGACAGATTATGATCTGCCTAAAATGGTTAGAGAGGAAGAGAACTTGTCTGTTTATGCAGTCATCAAAAAACCGATTGATGTTGCTAAATTGATAAGGCTTCTCAAGGAGGCGAATCTGTGATCAATGAAGAAGGGTAAGGTAATCGGTCCCCCGATTATCGAATCATAAGGGGGTGGAAACGATGTATCTCTCTATAACTGATATAGAGGAGATTGTTGAAATAATTTGCCGTATGGAGATAAAGGACACAGATGTAGCCTTGATCCTGCTTGGTGAAAAGGATGCACCAGATGTTGAACAAATGATTCTGGGGCTTAATAAAAATGGGATTAATTTCTTTGGCGGGGTGTTTCCCGGTGTTATTTACAATGAGAAGAAATATGAGCAGGGAGCAGTGATTAAGGTTTTACCGGCATTAGCCAGCCCATATTTAATCAAGAGGCTTGATACGGAACGAATTGAACTGCCGGATTTTATTAGTAATCTGGATAAACAATATACTGCTATGGTTCTTGTAGACGGGCTAACCTCAAATATTGCCTTATTTCTTTCCAAACTGTTTGACCAATTAGGTAATTCTGTCCATTATTTTGGTGGTGGGGCAGGATCACTTAGCCTTAAATCTCAACCGTGCCTTTTTACTAAGGATGGATTTGTTCAGGATGCTGCTGTGGTTGCCTTTATCAAATTACAATGTAATCTTGGTGTTAGCCATGGATGGAAAAAGCTCATTGGTCCAATCGTCGCTACTAAAACCTATAAAAATGTGATTAAGGAATTAAACTGAGAAAATGCCTTTGAGGTGTATCAAGAGATAGTAGAAGATGATTCAGGTGCTAAACTTATTTGCGAAAATTTTTATGCTCTGGCGATGCGGTATCCCTTTGGGCTATATAAAGAAGGGGCAGAGGATATTGTTCGCGACCCGATTATGACAAATGAGAAAGGCGAATTAATCTGTGTGGGTGAGGTGCCTGAGAATAGCCTGTTAAACATCTTAAAGGGTGAGCCGGACTCCCTTATTCAAGCTGCAGGTTTGGCGGCTAAAGGGGTTGGCGACAAGGAAATCTGTGGTAATTTAATAGTCGATTGTATTTCAAGAGCACTTTTCCTTGGAGATGATTTTGGGAGAGAATTAGCCGCAGTAAAAGAAAATCTTGTAACGGCAGGTGAGCAAGGTATTCCCGCAGGGATGTTGACCTTAGGGGAAATCTCTTCTTATGGTGAAACAACACTGGAGTTTTTTAACAAAACTATTGTTGTAGGGGGGTGTTATGAATAGCTTTCAGCTTTCAGCCATCAGCGGTCAGCCTTAAAAACTGATAGATGAAAGCTGATGGCTTACTAATTATCGGAGGGTGTTATGAATAAGAATAGCCATAAATTACCTGAATTTTTAAGCAAGTATTTTTGGGAGGTAGATTTTGATAAGATAGACTTGCAAAAACGCAGGGTGTATGTGTTGAGTCGCATTCTGGATTACGGTGATAAAAAAGCCGTTGCCTGGATGTGGAAGAATTTTACTGAGGAAGAAATAAAAAATATTTTATATAATTATAGAGG
>JACQYP010000051.1 GCA_016208205.1 Candidatus Desantisiibacteriota bacterium
CAATCGTCTTCCCAAGACCAACCTCATCAGCCAGAATTGCTCCTTTAGAAAGCGGTGAACGAAAAGCAAAAAGAGCGGCTTCAATCTGATGGGGATTGAGATCAACCTGAGCGTTAGCAAGTGTTGAAGATAACTTTTCTAAGCTATACGAAGCACATCTCTTGGTTCATTCATATGCCAAATATTTTGCATGATATTTTGTAATCACAGTACATCCTACTTATTTGACAAAGACTTCTGTAAATCGGCGAAGCTAAGAGCTTTGCACCACGATGCTATGATACCAATAACGAATTCATAGTGCGAGGCTTCAGACTCGCTGATTTAGTAAGCGTTCACGCCTCAAAGACACAAAGAGTATAAATAGCACACAGATTGCACGAATGAGACGGATTAACACGGATAAAAATTTATCGTAACCGTTTACGGTAAACAGTTATCGGTTTACGGCTACAAAAAACCCTGAACCGTGAACCGATTTCTGCAAGCGGTTACCTTTTTTCAAGCATACGCCTCCCTAAACCTCTCAAGCGTCTTCCTCGGGTCCTCAACAATTATCTTGGAATTGCTCAATATATCTACAAATCCAAGCTCATTCTTATATCTTGGTACAATATGCAGGTGTAGATGTTCAATGCTTGCACCGGCAATATTGCCCATATTATAGCCGATATTATACCCGGAAGGGGAATAAAGCCTGTCAAGCACATCAAGGGTTTTTATGGTTAATGACTGTATCTGATTTGTTTCTTCCTCATTCAACTCACGGATGTCCTTGATATGTCTATTGGGGAAAATCATCACATGCCCCGGGTTGTACGGATATAGATTCAGGGAGATTATCATATCCCGGCTACGATAAACATCGATATTAACTACCGTTTCATCCCTATCCCTGATTGCACACAGGATGCACTCTACCTTTGGTTTTTCTCCAAGCAGATAATTTTCCAGTTTAGATGGAACAAATAAATGCATTATTTTCCTCCAAAATAATTACTTAGCCGCAGATTTACGCTGATTTACGCTGATTTACGCAGATATTTTTTCGTAACTACTCAGCAAGTGGAATTTACCACGAAGTTTGGAGTGCGAGAGCTTACTTGCTCTCGCTTTGCTTTGCGAAAGCTTACTTGCTTTCGCTCTGCAAATTGCTGTACCGCAAAAACGGCAGCAAGTAAGCTTTCGCACTCCAAATAAGCGGACTTTTGCATACAAGCTGAATAGTTACATTTTTTCTTTTATTATCTGTGTTCATCTGCGTCCATCTGCGGCTGAAAAGTCACTCTCCAAACAACGCCTGCTCTACAAGCAGACAGATGATATGGATAATGGTAATATGCGACTCCTGTATCCTTGGGGTATTAGAGGATGGGACAACGATACATACATCTGTCTGATCCTTGAGCTTGCCTCCATTCCCGCCTGTCAGGCCAATAGTTACAGCCAATTTTTTCTTAGCCATGGCTATTGCTTTAAGTACATTAGGAGAGTTCCCTGAGGTACTTATGCCAATCACTACATCGCCAGGCTCTGCTAACGCCTCTATTTGTCTTGAGAAAATATCATCAAACCCATAATCATTGCCTATGGCCGTAAGGATAGATGTATCGGTAGTTAAAGCAATTGCCCCAAGTGCCTCTCGTTCCATCTTAAACCTGCCAACCAGCTCACCAGCCATATGTTGAGCATCTGCCGCAGACCCGCCGTTACCGCAAATAAGCACCTTTTTATGCTGTCTATAGGCATCAATGATTATTTCTACTGCCGAAGCTACATCCTTTAACGGAATATTATTCTTGACCTCAATACTCTCACTTATCTGACTGCTTATTATTTTTTCCATAACACCTCTCCTTTTTAAATCTCGAATCTCGAATTGCGAATCTCGAATCTGTGGTTCTTCAATTCGCAATTCACGATTCGCAATTCACGATTCTTCAATTCACACCCTGCTATCCAGATTAAACACCTGCCCCGAGATACTGGTCATCTGCGTGAGATTGACCACAAAACAAGCAACCTCATCCAAACTTGAAAGCTTGTGCAAAACACTTATCTTTGCAGCTTGATCCCTTGCTCTGTCAGCAGACATACCCATATCAGTCAAGAGATACCCTGGTAAGACAGTATTCACCCTGATATTATATTCTCCAAGCTCTTTAGCTGCGGACATTGATAGCCCCAGTATGCCTGCCTTTGACGCCGCATAGGCTGCCTGACCAACTTGTCCATGCACACCGGAAATAGATGAAATATTAATGATATGTCCCTCGCCCTGTTTGACCATTATCTCAGATACTGCCCTTATACAGGTGAAGATGCCGGATAGATTTGTTTTAATGATTTTTTCCCACACATGATTTGAGGTTTTTACCAGAAGGGAATCAGATACAACACCAGCGTTATTTACCAGTACATCTATCCTGCCCCATAATGAGAGTACCGTATCTACCATAGACCTTACCTGGTCCGGCTTTGACACATCAGCAGGGATTGCTACGGCATCTCGTCCATTTTCTCTCAGAGCTTGCACCAAATCCTCTGCCTTGTCCTTGCTTTCGTTATAATTAACTGCCACAGCAAACCCTTTATCACTAAAGTATTGAGCAAGCCTTGCCCCAAGCCCCCTTGATGCACCTGTAATAATTACTACCCTATTCATCTACTGTTAATTCAAGGTCTTTTATAATCTGCAGATTTTCCTCTGGCGGTCTTCCTTGAGTAGTCAGATAATTCCCAATCATTATCCCGCTAGCTCCAGCATAATAGATCCAACTCTGAAGATCCCTTAAGACTATCTCCCGTCCCCCGCCTATCCGTATCTCCTGTTTTGGATGAATAAGCCGAAAGATAGCAATTATTCTCAAGGCTTCAAGTGGTGATAAAAGCTTATTCTCACCAAACGGTGTACCGACAATAGGGTTTAAGAAATTTATCGGAATAGAGGTAACACCCAATTCCCTTAAGGCTATGGCTAATTGCACCCTGTCATCCCATGTTTCTCCAAGCCCGAATATTCCGCCTGAACAGACCTCAAACCCTGTATCCTTAGCAATCTTTATTGTACTTATTCGTTCTGCATAGCTATGGGTAGTACAAATATTAGGGAAGAATTTTTCTGAGGTTTCAAGATTATGGTGATATCGTTTTAGACCTGCTTCTTTAAGCCTGTCTGCATAGTCTATGGTTAATTTGCCAAGAGATGCACAGGGAAGGACATCACTCACCCGAGTCAACCGTTTAATGGCTCTGCAAACCTTATCCAATTCTTCATCCAAAAGCCTTCGTCCACTGGTCACTATCCCAAACCTTTTAGCCTTAATCTTACCAGCATAATGCCCGATTTCTAATATCCTTTCTTCCTCAACAAGTGGATAACTTTGAACAACCGTTGAGTAATGCGATGATTGAGCACAAAACTTACAATCCTCTGGACACCTGCCACTCTTGGCATTAATTATTGTACAGGTATCTATCTTATCCTTCCTGAACTTGCCTCTCACAGCATTTGCCCAAAAAAGGAGTTCATAGAGTGGTGCCTTGACTAAAGAAATGGCTTCCTTGTCCGTAATATCCTTTCCGCTTAGAGCAGTTTGTCCTATATTGGTCATCTTTTCATTCAGCATATATTCCCTCCTTATTTGCTTTATTTGTAAGCATTTAACTATCACTCGATGTTTTTGGAATGCGGTAGCTTACTTGCTGCCGCTTTTAACTAAGGCACAAGAGAAAAGCGAAAGCAAGTAAGCTTTCGCATTCCATATCACCTATTATCATTCCCCAAGCATTATCATCTTGCATTATATTGGAGATATTCCCAGATTTTTTATACCTCTTGAAAAACTTGAACATCGAATATCAACTAATTCAGGCTGTTAGGCTGTAGGCTGTCAGGCTGTAGGTTCGGAAGTATCCCCTTGCCTTTATACCTACAGCCTATTCACCTTCAGCATAGATGAATTACTTTATCCTTACCGGTATCCCGGCAATAACAGTATACACCTCTTCTGCTGCACTACAAATAAGTTGATTTGTCTCTCCCAGAATATCAGTAAACATCCTTGCCAATTTATTGGGAGAGATACCAGAAAGCCCAACCTCATTTGAGACAACAATAACATCATTGTTTATTCCCCTTAAAACATCAACTAATTCCCCTACCCTTTGGCAAATATCCTCATACCCTTTTCCATCTAACAATAGGTTTGATACCCAAAAGGTCAGACATTCTATCAATATGACACTATTATTACGAATAGTTGGCAAAACCTTAGCCACATCCCTTGGCTCTTCAATCACCAACCAGTCTCTTGGTCGTGAAGCCTTGTGTTTTTCTACCCTTTCCATGGTCTCATCGTCCAATGGAACACAGGTAGCAATATAAACCACCCCTTTATTCTTTTCCATAGCCATCTGACAGGCAAATCTACTCTTTCCGGAGCGGATGCCGCCGATGATAAAGGTAATCAAGATAATGCCTCCGTTTACATAGCTTTCCGTAATTTCTCAACCGCATCCATTGGAACCCGAACAATGCCAATTGTCATCTGTCCCCTGGCTGTGCCGTGGCAATCCGAACCACCGGTGATTAATAATCTGTATTTTTTTGCTAATTTTTCATAATGTTTCCAGAGCGGCAAAGGATGCATGGGATGATACGCCTCAATTCCTTTAATACCTAATCTGACCAGCTCGGGAATAATCTCATCACATTTAGAGACCCCCGGATGTGCCAAAACAGGCACACCACCTGCCTCACGGATTATTCTTATCGCCTCTTCCGGTGAAATCCTTGTTTTTTTTATATAACACGGTTTATTATATCCAAGATATAGATTGAAGGCTTCCTGCACAGATGGAACAACATTCTCCCTGCAAAGAACAGTAGCTACATGAACACGGCCAACAGCACCCTTACCGGCTACCTCAAATATCTGCCTGCTATCAATCTTTACGCCTATCGTTGCCAGTCTCTTGACTATCTCATCTATCCGTGATACCCTTGCCTTGCGGAAAGCCTCTAATCTCTCATTAAAGCATGAATTATTTATATCCATAAAATACCCCAGGATATGAATCTCATGCTGCATAGCAACAGCACTTAACTCAACACCAGGTATGATCTCGATTGAGTTAGAAGCATATTCCACAGCCTCTTTTATGCCATCAATTATATCATGATCACAGATAGCTATAGCCTTTAACCCCATTTCCCCTGCATATGTAACCACCTGCTCTGGAGAAAGCGTAGAATCTGAAAACCATGTATGAATATGTAAATCTGCATCCATAAAATGTAGTCCTGCTATATTATCGGTAATCGGTAATCGGTTATCAGGTAATCGGTGAAAGCTGAAATTGGTTATCGGGTGAATGTTTTTCTTACCGATCACCGATTACCGACTCCCTTACCCTCTTCCTCACATTATCTAAGAGTCCATTGATAAACCCGGGAGAATCATCTGAGCCATAAATCTTAGCTATCTCGATAGCTTCATTAATAATCACAGCAGATGGAATATCACTGCAAAATACAAGCTCAAACACACCTATCCGCAAGATATTCAAGTCTATTGCAGCCAATCGGCATAGATCCCAATTCTTACAATACATCTTGATCATCTCATCTATCTCATCTATATTTTCAGACACACCCTTTACTAAAAGCTCAGCATATTCTTTTATCTCTACTGCTGCCTTTTTATGAAAATCAATGTATGCAGGAAGATTACTTCCTATTTTCCCATAGATCATTTTCATAGAAAAAAGCATCTGCAGGGCAACTACTCTCGACTGTCTCTTGTTTTTTCTTTGCATAATTATTTAATAACCCGATAAAGATTTGCCATCTCAATTGCCGAAAGACCAGCATCAAACCCTTTATTCCCGCTTTTTGTCCCTGCCCTTTCCACAGCCTCTTCAATAGTATTTGTGGTAAGAACCCCAAAAATAACCGGTATCCCTGTAGAAAGAGAAGCTTGAGCTATCCCTTTGGAAACCTCAGCACAGACATAATCAAAATGTGGAGTAGTACCACGGATAACCGCTCCAAGACAGACAATAGCATCATATGCTTTGTTGGAATCAGCAGCTAATTTATTAGCCAGATACGGGATTTCAAATGCACCTGGGACCCTGAAAATATCTATATCATCATTTGATGCCCCATGCCTGAGCAAGGAATCCAAACACCCGGCTTCAAGCTTAGAAGCAATAAACTCATTAAAACGACTGACAATAAGCCCAAACCTTAATCCCTTAGCATCAAGCTGTCCTTCATAAACACTCATTATTTTCCTCCTGAATTTAGAAATGGTTCAGAGGTTCATGGTTCACGGTTCACCGTTGATGGGTTGCTCTCTTAACCTCTCAAGCCGTGAACCTCTCAAGCCGTGAACCTGAGTAATTACATCAATACTCATTATATAGGACACCCGAAAGATCTTTCCCTGCATGGTTTATCTTAATTAACCCCTCAAGTGGGTTATAGAGATAACCGCCGACATTGCCACTTCCTGTCGGTGTAAGGTCTGCAGACTCTGTGATAGTTACCTGATTACTGTCATTCCCTTCTTTTATAGAAAGATTGAGCATCACCTTTGGTATGGGTGAAAGATGTTGAGCAAACTGTTTTACCTCAAGGTTTTCAGGATATGCTCTATCAGCATTGGCATACCATGTAGCAGAAACAATCTCCAATGTTCGTCTCATAGTTTGAAGGTTAAATTTGGTTACAGTCTCCCGAGTAAAGTTAATCGGCATCAACACAATATCACTTAAACCACCAAGACCCATTTTCTTGAATAACTCAAGAATATCCATTTTCCCATCCTCCTTCTTTTTATAAAAATTTGATCATGAGTTTCAGATCATTGTTATCAATATATCATATATTGGAAAGGATGTCAATAAAAATCGTAATAAGTCTCAGCAATTCTCATTATGGCAGAAATTGTGTAAAAGAGGAGAAACAGATTGCAGGATTTTACATCTCTATTCACATTTTTCACACAGAATTACTGCCATAGACAGATATTATGCATTATTTATGCTATTATGTAAAAAAAATAGTAAATTTTACTTGCTTTTTTGGAAAAGATATGCTATACTAATAAAAGCTTGATAAAAAGAGTACAGTTAATGTTTTTGGCTGCATTAAGCAGCCAGCAATGGCTGCTTGCAAAATTCTTAGATGCCTTAATATTAGGGCAAATGTGAGGTGCAAGGTGCAAATGTTATTTCGGTATACCATTCTGGCAAGCTTTGTCTATGGATTAGGGATGCTGTTTATTGTAAGTATTCCACATTTGACAAGGTATTAAATCACTCAGGCAGGCTTGTCCCTGTGAATACAGGGATAGACTGTAGGCTGTTAGACTGTTAGGAAAAACAAAGATGATAACAATTTCTAAAGGTAGGGTGCATTTTATGCACCCTGTTGACTGTATGCTTACAAATTGCCTTCATCCTTTTCCACTTCAAACAAATGGCAGGGTAGCCAATCATTAAGATTGGTGCCCTGCCAGGCGTAAATCTGTGTTCATCCTGTTAATCTGTCTTCTGAATTCTACACTATCTTACAATCCCTATCTTGCCGGTTTTGACACCTTTGGAGCATATCAGCCGATAAAAGTAGATACCAGAGGCAACCCTTTCTCCATTATCGTTTGTTGTGTCCCATCGAGCAATCATTGAACCGCCAGCCGTTAACTCTGTCCCTTCTATTTTCCGTACCATCTCTCCTGAAATGTTATAGATATAAACCATGGCATCCTTGCCTGTCGGGATATTGGCTATGGTTACCATATGCTGTCTAACACATGGATTGGGATAACAGATGATATTGTCTATGCTTGATGCTATGAGACTAACGGTTAAATAAATAGTATCTGTGCAGGTAGCAGCGTTATCGTTTATGGTAAGGGTAAACCTTATTTTGTGTTCATAAGGGCAATTGGATGTAATCATGAAACCAAATGGTTGGTTGGTATTGTCAACTAACCCGCCTGATAACAGGGCATCAAGGGTGACGGTTTTGGTGGTAATAATTACATATAGGTCATCAGTGCTCAATTCCACACTCAGGCTGCCGTAATCATTGTCCCGGAAGTTTTTCAGGGTGATAATCAGTGGTAATTGTTGTCCCGGGGCAACTATTCCATCGACATTACCCTGAATGACATGATACAATGCATGGATACCCGTTGGCATTGGCAGAGCCATTTCAGGGTCACCGAGAAGATTAAGGCAGTATTGTACCCAGCGATATGGTGTATCTGTGTTACACTCAGGAACAAAGGTAAGCTTGCTCATTGCCAGTGCCTCACCGATGTGCGAATACCCCTCTCGTAATGCTGCCCTGAAAAATTCTATTTGATACTCGCCACTGTAAAACATGGGGCTTGTCTCATCATACAGACCATATCTTGAATTGCCGATAAATGCAGCTGCCCCACCATCTTTATCCATGACCATTTGTTCACCAATGCAATCTGTGTAATCAAATGCCCCGGCATAGCATCCAATGGTATTAAAGATAAATGGATTGGGATTGGATAAACCACGAATATCGTAATTGTAGAGATAGCTATTTCCAGCTTGAATGCAGCTATTATTGGCATGACCGGCATGAGCAACCAACCCAACACTATCATTTAGTCCATTCATAATGCTGTCTCTATCTGCACCCTCGCTACCATAATAACGAGATACATCATACTCACCTGGTGTAATCTCATCAATTGCCTGCATGATCAATTTGCCGTCATTTAATCTATCAAACTCACACCCGATCAACATCTCATTGTATTGGGAGCTGCCCGTAGCAGAGCCAAACCTGAGTACCTTTGCCACAAAATCTTCTGCCTCGCAGGCAATATTAACCGGTGCCCTTCCCACGAACACCTCAGGCAGCATATCCACCCTATCCTCAACCTCTCCATAGATACCATCCTTATCATAGTCCCAATCACCATCAAGGCAGGCATAGTACATATCACAGGGGATGTTATAATCAAAGAATGATTCATCATCCAATGTTCCTCCCTCAACCCAGGCATAGACACCACGGTATGGCACTATCCCTGTATCTCCACCAAGCAAAAGGTATGTTGGCTGATAATCCTTGATGTAGTTTCTGATCCTTTCCTGATGATCTCTGCCCGATTCATGGCTGTATATCCATGAGGTAAAGGTAATAGTCCCCTCAAACCCTTTGCTTATCTTTGAGTTAAGTAAGGTTTGGAAGGCAGGGGCAAGGGTTTCATCAGTTACAATCAGGTATCTTTTTATCGTTGGAGCAGAACTATATCCGGGAATCAGCTCCGGGTTTATCACTAATTTTTGAAGTGCTCCAGGGTTTGGACACCTGCCGCTGACAGAGATATCCTGAACTTGCCTTAGTTTAAGAGTAAACTCAACCTGTTTAATCCAAGTCAACTCACCTGCTTGAGCATCATACCTTGCCCCGGATACTTGCATACATGCCAGATTAAACCCTCCCCATTGCTGGATGGATTCAAGATGGACTACTTGCTCGGGCAGCGTAGCACAGACATTCTTGTCTGTGTCTGTTGCAAGTTGGATGGATTCAAGTCGTACGGCTTGTTCTGTCAGGGGAAAAGACAGACAACTACAGTGGGTTGTCCCTACAGGCAGTGGCGGAGAAACGGATTTAAGGAGATATTTGCCGGCTAACTTTTCCTGCTGAATAGATGTTATCTCTATCCTATCTACCTCAGTGCATGGAGGCAAGAGCACGAAGAATGCTTTTATCGGCAGCATGGGCATACCAACCTTAGATGACACGGCATAACCATCTGCCCGAACAATCGAATATCCATCCTCAGCAGTGGTAATTGAAAGCGGAGCAATCTCTATTGTCAAAGATAAGACCTGCGGCAATGTTGCAGCAAAAAGATGTTGTGAACCTTGAGTCAAGATAAGTAATATGAGAATAAAAATAATCCTTTTCACTCAAGAATACTCCTTTTTTTCATCACAGAGGCACAGAAAATTGATGGATTGGTTTCTTCATCTCTAACCACTCTGAAATAAGGTTTTCAAGATTGCCGCCTTTTTGAGCATAGGCAATGAATATTTCATCTGCAAGTTCTGCCATTAATCGGTTTCTTATGTCAGCTGTCTCTGCGGTTACCTTTTCAACCTTTTTTTCAAATGGTGTGATGATTAACAATTGATTGTTGTCAAAAGCCTTTTTAATCTCAGGTTCAAGCCTTTTCTTAAATCCCCTTGCCAATGCAAGTATAACCGGCTGAGAGCCTTTTAAGAGATAGTGCAAGACATCTTTTTCTATCTTTGAATGAAAACCTGACATAATACAGTTGCCTTTTTCTCTCTGCTTGATTGCCCAGTCATAGGATTTGAGGACTATATCTGCTGTACATCTGCGAGAACAGAGAAATGCTGTTTTATGTAGTTTCAAAATATCTGTATTGCCTTGGGTGTGGTATGGTATCATTATTCCTCTTTATCTAATTCTCTATCAATGCGGTATCTTTCCATGTCTTTTTTTACTTCACTGATTAACTGTTTTTCTGTTGGCAGATACAACTGATATTGACTCGTCAAAATCGTCTTGTTATCTTCCGGGAGGGCAAATTTAACCGCTGTATTATTTTTATCAGCACAAAGTAAAATTCCAATAGTCGGATTTTCTTTCGGTAACTTTTCAGTGCGGTCGTAGTAATTCACATACATTTGCAGCTGTCCTAAATCCTGATGTGTGAGTTTTTGTGTTTTGATTTCAATAACGACAAAACACTGTAGCAAGCGGTTGTAAAACACCATGTCCACAAAAAACTCATCATCTTCTAAAAGTATTCGCTTTTGTCTTGCCACAAAAGAAAAACCATTTCCCAATTCCAGTAAAAAGGTTTGAAGATGATTGATTATGGCAGTTTCGAGGTCTCTTTCATAGTATTTTGCTTTGCGTTCTAACCCAAGAAATTCTAACACCATTGGGTCTTTGATGATTTCCTGCGGTTCTTCGGGTATCTTTTCTTTGCGAGCTACAGATAAAACTGCTTCTTTGTCGTTGCTTAATAGCAATCGTTCATATAGACTTGAGTTTATCTGTCTCTCCAATTCCCTCGCGGTCCAGCTATTATTGACCGCTTCGAGCAAATAGTATTCTCTTTTATCCTGATTTCTAATGCGTAACAGAAGCCGATATTGTCCCCAGTTCAATTGCGAACGCAGTGCGTTCGCAATTGGATAAGTGCGATAAAATTGGCGGCTGATTTCCAGAATTCTTACTGAAAACCCGCTTCCGTATTCTGGTTCCAATTCTTTAGCCATGTTCTTGATAAGATAATCACCATAATCAGCTCGCTCTTTGCCATGCTGTTCTTCTTCAAATATACTTTTTCCAATATGCCAATACATAAGCACGCGTTGGAAATCCACACTTCGAACAGCTTGCTTTCGTGATTGAGCAATGATTTCTTTGATTTCAGATATAAATAATTTACGCATCAATATTCTCCTCTTTTATTTATTCCCCGTTCTCTCCAGCTTTCCAGAGGGTGGGTTTGGAACCCATCCCTACCATCGTGGATGAAACCGTAGGGGCAGGTTCTAAACCTGCCCCTACCGGGCGAGAAGACAGTCGATTTGATCGATGATGGGTTTGGATTTTATTTGACACCACCAATTTCTGTCATTCTGAATTCATTGATTTCCCGGTTGATATGGTTTTCAGAATCGGAATCCCAATTCATTGGATTTTCGCGAATATATTTACGAATAAGAAATAACGATTTTTCGTCACGAATAATGTGTTCATAATAATTGCGTTGCCACACAGAAATGCCCGGAGAATTGCGCGCTGTATTAATGCGTTTTGCGGAAAATGTTTTGAATTGACGAATAATTTCCGACAATGCAATTTGTTTCATCCTCTGTTCCATATCCGCCCCGATAATTTGAATAATTCCATGAACATGATTTGGCATGATAATAAATTCATCCAATACAATACCAACAATATGATTTGTTAAATCATTCCATGTAAATTGGACAATATTGCCGTATTGGTTTAATTCCGTAGGGGCAGGTTCCAAACCTGCCCTCATATCAGGTTCCAAACCTGCCAGAAGAGGGGCGGGTTTGGAACCCGCCCCTACGGGAAAATATTTGAGATCAATAGGTGTGATGGTCGATGTCGTAATGTCGCCGAACAATCGTTGTGTCTGATCGTGAATACAAATCGTCACGAAATAATACCCCGGCTGCGAATAATCATATCCGTGCAAACGGATGGAATGGCGATGGTGAATTTCCGGATTATATTTCATTCTCCTTCCTCCCCACTGTCTAATTCTTTCCCCATGCGGTATTTGATGTCGTAGTTGATGATGAAATCCAACTCCTCGTGGGTGAAACCGTAGTGCTGGGCAAGGAGGGAGTCGATCTGGTCGATGATGGGTTTGGATTTATTTATAATGAATGATTGGGTTTCTGCTGTGCCCTTACCTCTTTGTTCCCGAACAAGTGGTTTGCTATTTATTTTAATGTTGTTAAGGTAATTTTCGCCTATTTCTTGAACAATTTTTGATTTGACAGTTACCTCAGGAACATGAAAATTAGAGATATCTGATGGATTCAAGTCTCGAAGATTGGAGGTAATTGAATACCAATACCAATAAAAATCGGAGCTCAAACAAGCAATAATTGCTTTGGTTTCATTA
>JACQYP010000052.1 GCA_016208205.1 Candidatus Desantisiibacteriota bacterium
CATTCCAACCGGTTGGGCTTGCCGGGATTGAGGAAAAAAGGGATGAGTTAATAGCTGGATTAACCGTTGATGAGGTTATCTGTCAGATGAAAAAGGCAAGGGATACTGCCAAACGGATTGGCATGAGAACAAACCTGAATGACTTATTGACCGGGACATTTTATAAATTATGGGATGTCTCTTGCAGCAAGGGTAATCAAAATATTCAGAATTGCTCATTTCCCTGGTTTTCAATGTATATTACGGTTGATGGTGAGGTAAAACCGTGCTGTATGTTTTCTTATCTGGATACTAAGTTTGGGAATCTATGGCAGGAAGATATTCATACTATTTGGAATAATGCAAAATATCAGGGGTTTCGGCAAGTACTTAAAGGTGGGAAATACCCTGATGTCAGGTGTCAGGGGTGTGTGCCGGAGAATATGCTTGATCTGGCAGCTGCATTTCGCAGGGTAATCGGATTTAACCACAAAGTACACAAAGGGAATACACAAAGTTCACTAAGAAAAAATCTTTGAGTCCTTTGTGATTTCTTTGAGTCCTTTGTGGTTAATCTGAACTATGAATGTGAGGTAATTCCATGCTAATTGAAAAATCACCATTTGTCCATATCTTCAAATCAAACGGGGTGGTCTGCCTGTACCACTCACTTTATATCACTAACATTTATGGCAGCTATTTATTGGCAGAATTACTTGAATCCTTGAGGTTTCCGCAAACCATTGAACAGGCAGCCCGTAGGGGCGGGTTCCAAACCCGCCCAGACAGCCGTGCCACCCGATATATTAATCTGTTACTTGAGCATAAGTTTTTGCGATACATTGACTGTAAGGATGAAACCAATCTTGTTTCAACCCTTAATCAGCAGGCACAGTGCTCGGACCTGCGATTTTTGTATCTTGTGCCAACCAGTGTGTGCAATCTGAGGTGCAAATACTGTCATATCATCGATACCTGGGCAGCTTACGGGCATCATCACATGTCTGCAGAAACAGCTGAAGCAGGTATAAAGAAGTTTATGGAGCATAGCTTAGCATCCGGACAGAAAGGGCAGAACGAGGTAATGTTTTATGGCGGAGAGCCGCTTCTTGCACCTGAAGTAGTAAAGCATGCGGTATCTTATATTCGCAAGGATAGCACAAATAATGATTGCAAGATAACCATGTTTACCAATGGGACAGCGGTTACTCAAGACATGGCTGAATTTCTGGCAGATAACGATGTGTTTGTCATTGTTTCCATGGATGGACCAGCTGAGGTGCATAATCAGATGCGATGCTATGTTGACGGCAGAGGAGGGAGCCCCTCTGGCGGGAGTTTTGAGGATGCAGCCAGAGGGTATGATATCTTAAAGAATGCTTCCTGCCGTCTGGGCATATCCATGGTGCTGGGAAGGCATAATATTCCGGGGCTAAAGGGAGCGGTTGAGTATCTGATAAACAGGTTTGAGCCCATTGACCTTGGGTTCAGCACACTTCACCTTCATCAACACGGTGATAATCCGGCATCTGTTGATATAGAACTGCTCACAAAAGAAATGATTGACACCTTCAAGTTTGTTCGGGAAAAGGGTATTTATGCAGAGCACCTTTTTAGACGGATAAGACCATTTGTTGAGCAGCAGATACGATTAAAAGACTGTCCCTCGTGCGGTGGCAAATTCCTTGTTACACCTGATAAGAGCATTGGATTCTGTGAGGCATTTCTCGGCACAGGGCGTTATTATTATCCATTAGACTCCTTTGATTTATCGAATGAGGGATATAATGAGTGGAAAGGGATTGCACCTGTCCGGCGGGAGGAATGCTTGAGGTGTCCGGCTATAGCCATCTGCGGCGGCGGCTGTCCATATGATGCCTGGGTGCAGCACGGCAATATCAATAACCTTGATACCATTCGATGTCAGCAGAGCAATATCCTGCTCAAGTGGCTTATATGGGATTTGTTTGATCAGATAACGACTGCAAGGGTAGGGGATAGCACCCTTAACAGTGACAGGCTCGACAAACACAGACAAGAATGTCTGTGCTACGATGTAGGGGATAGTACCCTTGACAGTGACAGACTCGACAAACACAGACAAGAATGTCTGTGCTACGATATAGGGGATAGCACCCTTTCTGTTCAAGAAGACCCATGGAAAATAATCATCCCTGAGCCGGCCCAAAGGCAGATGATATACTCCCGGGTAGATATAGCAGACAAAAGGTTGCCGCTTCACGGGTATTCAAAGTACGGAGAAAGGTAGTCCAGGCTTCCAGCCTGTCAACTTTTTCGACCTGTGCGGTTGAACTTTACCACATGAGTTTAAGCTATATGGAGTGCGAAAGCTTACTTGCTTTCGCTTTTGTTTGCACTTAGCTAAAGCGGCAGCAAGTAAGCTGCCGCACTCCAAAGCGAAAAACGGTGCGTAGAACGCATCCTACGCATAGACAACCGTGAACAATTACCAAAGGGAAGTGTAGCTTGAGCCATACAATTAATTTCAGCCTGATATCCTTATATCACATAAAAAACCTTGGGATCCGTTCCCTTCACGCCTTTCTCAAATCAAATGGCTGTGATGTAAATCTTATATTCTTTAAGCACAGCTATTTTAATAATGCACATGCCCCAACAGATACAGAGATACGGCAATTGATAGCCGTACTTAAGGATTCTCAAACAAACCTTGTGGGGATAAGTGTCAGCTGTTCTGCCTATCTTGAAACCGCAAAGGTGATTACCAGAGCAATAAAAGAAGCACTAAATATCCCTGTGCTTTGGGGTGGGGTACATGCAACCGTTGATCCTGAGGGATGTATCCAGTATGCAGATATGCTGTGTGTGGGTGAGGGTGAATATCCGCTGTTAGAATTGCTTGAAGCCATGGATTGTCAAAAGGATATGACAGACATCAAAAATCTGTGGTTTAATCAACAAGGTAGGGTAATTAAAAATCCGCTCAGGCCATTAATCCAGGACTTAAGCAGCCTCCCGTTACCAGACTATAGCAATGATAACAAGTATTACATCAGTGGTGATAAGATTTATAAGGGTGATCCAATCCATCTGGATTGCTGGGATTATTTTATACAAGGGACGCGGGGATGTCCATACAGCTGCACCTATTGCTCCAACAGCCTGTTTAAGGAGATGTATAAGGATAATGGAAAATACATCAGGCAAAGAAGCGTGGATCATGTAATTGAGGAATTGATTCAGGCAAAAACGAACCTTAATGGGCTGAAGATGATTACCTTTTTTGATGAGGTGTTTGGGGTAAACAAGAAGTGGATACATAAGTTTTGTCAGAAGTACAAGGAAAGGATAAATATCCCATTTTCCTGCTATCTTCATCCATTAGCTGTTAATGATGAGGTTATTGCCTGGTTAAAGGATGCCGGAGTAAGTCTCATTGGCATAGGTATCCAGAGCGGCTGCGAAAGGGTAAGAAAGCATATTTTTAAGAGACCGGAAACAAATAAGCAGATTATTGAGGCAGCAGGTATCCTGCAAAAACACAAGATTTTGTTTGTGCTGGATCTTATCCTTGACAATCCATTTGAAAATCATGAAGATAAAGACGAGACACTGAACCTTTTACTTAATATCGAAAGACCATTCAAGCTTTCTCTTTATTCCCTGATATATTTTCCTGGAACAGGTCTGACAAAAATGGCATTAAAGCAGAATTTGATCACGCAGGATGATATTGAAGACCGCAGGCAAAGGGTTCTGTCGCAATTTCGGGTTACGCTTGAGTATAAAAGGGGAAAATGGGATACAGCATGGATTGCTCTATTAGTCTTGAGCGGTACATCCTGTATCCCCAGGCAGATGGTATCCTTTTTAGCCCGCAGAAAGCTTTTGCGGCTATATCCGGAGCCGTTAGTTATACTTGTCAACATAATCAATGGCACTCAGTGGATACAAAAGGCTGTCCGGATGGCTGTATCCGGGCAGATTACCGCCTCACTGATTAAACGATTTATGGTGCGAGGGAAGAAACGGTAGCCGCAAGCTTTAGCCTGCTGAACCTGCAAGGCAAATATTACGCAACCTAAAGGTTTGCGGCTACCGTTACATCTACCGGTTACCGTCATTTTAAGGTTAGCACAACTTATTTCACAGGCTGGAAGCCTGTGCCACCAATTAAGGTTGACAAGGCACTATTTTATTACAGCCAGTTTGCCAACCTTTTTGTTATTTGCAGTATCAGTGATTAGATAGATGTAAATGCCGCTTGCTACCCTTTCACCATCATCATTGTCTACCTTCCATATCTCAAGCGGAGTATTTGAATGTATCTCTTTCACCAATTCACCGGCAATATTGAATATCTTGATGGTAGCGTTTTGTGTCAGATTGGTAAAGCGTATCTGATACCCATGCTTGTCAATGATGCATGGGTTGGGATAGACAATCACCTCGTTAAGGGTTTGTTTCCATGTAGGCAGCATCAGGACAAAATGGGAGAAGCTGCTTACTACGCCGGCAACCGTATGATTTGTCCTGTCCCGGGTAATATTTGTTACCATTTCCCATGCTGTGCTTCCTGAACCCAATCGATATAGTTGCAAGCTGTTCTCATCATTTCCGAGAAGATTAGCTTCTGTGTAAGGTATAGTTACAGTAACCGTAGCCCCATTACTCAAACCAGCGGCTCCGCTAAGCTTGATCTCACGAAGTGTTTGAGCCACCATTACCAAGCCACTGGGTGCATTGACACCCGGTTGTGTTGGGTTCGTATTTATCTCGATAAAGCTTGCTCCGGATAGATCACCGGCCTTGAGCGTAACCATTGTCTTGCCGTCATCAGCTACTATATTACCGGCGGTTGTGTTACCAAGGGCAGTAATGGTTATACTGTGAGTAGTTGCTGTTATGCTGCCGTTTGCACTAACCGTGATAGTTATTGCAGCCGTTGCTGTTCCGTTGTACTTGTGGAAGATGTTTGTGCTGCTTGTACCAGCCGGGATAACATATGTTGCTGTTCCTGTCCATCCAGCCCCAGAGGCAGATTGGCTGAACCTGTTCAACAAAGAATCAGAGGTTACGGTTAGAGTAATTGTTGCCGGTGTATCTACAGTAACACCATCGCTATTTTGTGCCTGAACAACTATTGTGGAGGATACCATACCTGCCGGGATGGTTTGTGAATCCGGCGTAATAGCCAGCTTGGTTACCGTACCTTGGACTATTGTAATCGCACACGCCTTATAAACCTCCTCGATGTTGCCTGTCAGGGTTCCAGTCCCCGGTGCCTGAGCCGTCAACATGGCAGAAGAGACACTGCTTGGAGTAAAGTTACAAAGTGGCGGGGCAGGGGTTACCTCCCATGTAGCTACTTTGTCTACCAGCTCATAGCCGGATTGATTGTATGCCTTAGCTGTGAATACTGCTGTCTGTCCAAGTTGCAGGGTAGTTGGTCCACTAATAGTTACTGTAGCCACACTTCCTTTACCTACGTTTATCTGTAGATTGCCCTGCTTCTCGCCAGCAATAGCCACTACCCAGCCTGAGCCTGTTAGCCTGGCTGTTACTGTAGCAGATGTGCTGGTGGTACCAGATACCGTAACCGAGCCAACTGCTGCATCCTTTACCTCCCACGCAAAGGTTTGTCCGGCTATCTTTTCCCCAAATTTGTTGTATGCATTGCCAATAAACATTGCCTGCTGGTTTATCTCCATATTGGTTGGACTACCCACGATGGTTATTTGATCAATAGCACCAACACTGATGGTATATGTACCGGTGGTGGTGGCTGTTGCCCCGTTCCTGGTAGCAATTACCTTCACCGGCATAGTTCCAGCTCCAATTGCTCTTACCGTGATGGAGTTAGTGGTAGTGCCATCCACAGCAAACCCACTGCTCGTACCCCATGTGTAATCAATGCCAACCAGCATTACCTTGCCATTTTCATTAACCCCCTGAGCAGTGAGCGTCCTGGTTTCGCCAATCTCCATACTGCCTGAAGCAGGGTTGATAAGTACCTTCGTCAGTGTTCCAGTCCCAGCCTCGGCTACAGATAATACTTGCGTAGTTGCAGATGCTGTTCCGCTAACATTGCCTGCCATATCCTTTGCCTTGCAGTAGAAGGTGTAGGTATTACCTGTGATTCCCACATACATTGCCGAGGTTTCCACAAAGGCACCACATAGGGTAGGTGTACCATTATTCTCGCTGACATGGACAATATATTCAGCTATCTTGCCATTATCTGCCCCTGACCAGCCAACCGTAAAGGTATTCCCCACCTGATATGGATCAAGGATAACCTGTGCAGATGGGGCAATACCATCAACAATATGCTTAACCACCGGTGTATTCATAGGATCATTGTAATCAAATACAATTCTCGCCCCATTGGTAATCTCCGTGCCTGAGCTTAATGTCCCGATGGTATCTACCTTGAATGAAAACCAGCCGTTACCTGCATCCAGAAGATTATTTGGCGGCAGCCCAAATTCATAGTCCCCAAAGTCAAGCCTCCAGGTAATTGTCCCCTCGGTCGGGTGATACCAGACCTGCAAGCCACTCATTCCTATTATCTCATCTGCCTCTTCTTGAGTATATTGTGAAGGTACCAGTGGTTTCAACTTATCTTCTAATTTCTTCCTCAACTGGGTGTTAAATTCACCTACAGTAGAGACCGTCCCACCGATACAAATATCCCCTATCTCCACTGTATTCCAATCCAGCTTATCTGACAGTTTGTCGCTAACCTCAATCTTAATAGCATTAGCCGTTGCTGTAGCCATATTCTCAAAATGAATGGTATAGGATATGGTCGTAGCAGTAGCCGGAACATAATCCTGGGGAGATGCTGTCTTCATATTAGGGTCATAGGAGGTAATCACATTCTCATACTCCTCTGCCTTATTGTTTTTATAATCCGCCTCTTTTGAGGTGCTATAGCCGATTGCCTGACTATAGAGTCTGGTTCCCCCCGAAGTAGAGGTTTTTACCATAAATTTCGCTCGATAATGCTTGCTTGCACCAGGACGCAAAGAGCCAATAGACCAGATAACAGTATTCATGGAAGAGTTGTAATCTCCTTGAGGATAACTATAGTCATAGGTTACATGGTCCTTTTTGGGCAATCTAAGTGTAAGGACAACATTCTCAGCCAGCCCTGTTCCCTCATTACTACAGGTTACATAAAGGTTTTTCTTAAACCCTGGTCGAGCTATATTACCGCTTATCGTTACAGCTACATCAGGCTCTTCCTTTACTACCTTAGTTTCCCATACAGAGACATTATTCTTCCAATTATTATCAGTAGGCAAATTGGTAATCTCAACCTTGTTCACAAGAAAAGTGCCTGCAGAAATAGTTCCAGCCACCAGTGTCCGGACATCGAAATTGGTGTTAAACCCATGCCGAATCTTTGGTATACGCCAGATAACCTTATCGCCCAAAATCCTTGGTGGATACTTAAAGTCAATATCGCTGTTCATATAGGTTACACCCTTGGGTAAGGTGTCAACTATTTCTATATCCCTTGCCTCTGCGTTTCCGGCATTACCATAATGGATGGTATAAATCATCTCATTGCCTGGTGAGACCTTTTTTGGACCATGCTTGATAACATGAAGGTTTGTGACTGGATTGATTATCATGGATGAACATTCAGCATAATTATTGTTTGGGTTGCCATCTGGCTGCAGGGAGGAAATAGTAACCTTATTATATATTTTATTACCTGAATAGTCAGCAGTATTTGCAGTTACCATTATGGCTATGTACCCACTGCTATCAGGAGACAACTCTCCTAAATTCCAGGTAATAATCTGTTTGTTAGCCGATAGGGTAGGTGTGCCTATGGGTTGATAATGAGTATCTGTCCTATCGGAATAATCTCCCCAATGATTCTTGTAACTTGCACCAATGGGCAGGGTATCAATAATCTTTACATCTTTAGCTGTGGTATTGCCCTTGTTGAAAAACCAGATATAATACCATAGATCATTATTCCCACGGATAACCTCTTTTGGTCCACCTTTATAAATGGTTAAATCTACGAGAGGATACCTTACTGTTGTTACCCATTCTGCCTTATTGTTTTTAGGATTCTTTTCTTTGTCCTTTGATTGAATCTCAACCTTGTTTGTAAGTTTGGTATTAACAGTCAGTGTCCCTACCTTAACCGTAAGGTTGAAATTCTTATAACAGTTATTCTGATAAATATCAAGCGTTCCTACTGTCCAGATAAGCTTTTGTCCTGTACTCGGACTACCAACAATGCTTAAAGGCAGTCCACTGGTATCTGTCCCATACTCTACCCCTGGCGGCAGGATGTCGGTAACTGTTACTGTATGAGCTATATCCGGTCCATTATTATAGTAGCTTATATTATATACCATCTCATTACCTGACGCACAGTCAGATTGTCCCTCTTTATAGATAACAAGGTCAACCTGTGAAGGGACAACTATGGTCTTAAAATTCATACTATCTTGATATACACCCTCTTGAGGCGAGGTAGTAGTTATCTTAATAGCATTATCCAGATTAATACTTGTCCAGCCTGTTGGTAGGATATCGTCAGGTATTTTTGCTGTTATAACGAAATTAAACCAGTTGGTCGTAATACCTGGAATCGTAGACGAATAGATTCCATTGGGTGCACTTATTGTGCCTATATTATTCCATGTAAGAACCTGCTGTTTCCATTTTCCATTAGTAATTGTGGTTATAGTAGGGCTGCCTATCCTTATTCCATTAAGATATGCAATGCTCTGAACTGTTACCCCAATAGGCATAGTATCTGTCAGGGTTACGCTGCCGGCATCGGAATAACCATAATTGCCGCCATAAATATTGTATTTTATAACCTGACCGGGACATGCCTCATAAGGACCACTCTTATAGATATATACATCAGCCCGGCCAGAGAATATCCGGGTTATAAAATCATCCTCATTATTCTCTGTATTGTTATCATCAGGTATGGTCTCAACACGAATCTTATTAACTATATATTCACTACTGTAGCCAAGCGTTGAGCTGGCAGGCTGAGTTGTGTTGTAAAGCAGTATAGCCGGGCAAACATCTAAGAGTACCTCTGTCAGGGTACAACTGCCGGCTGGTAATGGTTTCTTAATAGTCCATGTGAGGTCAAAACCTACGCCTGTAACTGTACCCATCCCTTGCGGTTTCACATCTTGTTTTTCTCTTGATTTTATCGTAGGTGTCCCAATTATCTCTTGATTTGTATTAGTTCTCCAGGTTAACCCTATAGGCAGGGTATCTGTGATTGTCCCACCGGTAATCTCTGTTTCCCCAATATTATTTATCCAGAAGCTATAGAGTATCTTCCCGCCAGGGGTAGTTTGCCAGGAACCATACTTTAGTATTTCCACATCTATTATAGCCTCATCTGTAGTGCTTGTCCATGTGGCTACATTATTGCTTAGATTAATATCAGCTCCTGGATATGCAATCTCTATGCGATTTGTCCGGGTTGCACCTATAGCTACAGTTCCTAATCGGACGGTTATTGTAGCAAATGATGTGGTTTGAGGGACATCTATTACCCAACTGCATGTATTTCCGTTTGTAGTAGGTGTTCCAAGGCTGCTGCTGACAAAGGTTACATCTGTCGGCAGGGTATCGGTAATAGTTGCCTTAACCAGGCCGGCATTTGCCAGATTGCGATACTGGATAGTATACGAAAATTGGCTGCCTATAAAAATAGTTTGCGGTCCCCATTTTTGTATCTCAAGGTCAACTATTTCAGGGATAACAGTAGTTGTGGCTGTGGATTGATTATTTACCAAATTAATATCCTGCTGAGTGCTTGAGATCCTGACTACATTGGTAAGGGTGGTTGTAGCGGTTATGGTTCCAATATTTACGAATAACTCAAAATAACCGCTGCTCTGAGAGCCAAGGCTGCCTATTGACCAGGTGAGTGTGCCACCAGTCTGGATGGGTAACAGGGTACTTGTTGCATAACTTGTCATAGAAGGCAATATGTCTGTGATAGTTACATTAGTAGCAGTAACATTGCTGTTATTTCGATAACTTATCAAGTAGCGGATCTGGCTATTTGGCTTAGCCACACCTGGTCCCTGTTTTGCAATCGATAGATCCACCTTTGATGGCTTAACCACAGTCATACAAGTTGCCTGATTATTGGATAGATTCTGCTCTGTTTTGGTCCCATGGATGCTGACTACATTGGTAATGTTGCCTAGTGCTGTATCTGATACCTTTACAAGCAGCTCAAACTCAAGCATGGTTTTGGCTGGAATGCTGTTGATTGACCAGACAATGGTTTTACTGTTATTACTAATGATTGGTGTGCTCAGAGTATTGCCTATGTAGCTTACCCCTGCTGGCAGGTAATCAGTCAGGGTAACATTAGTTGCAGGGATATTGCCAAGGTTATTACAGGTTATTTTGTATGTAAAGGTTGCACCCTGCAATACCTCTGGTAGGGATGTCTTGCTTACCGCCAGGTCAATCATCCTTTGCTTGGCCAGGGTGGTAAATGTGGCACGATTATACTCAAAGTTGCACTCAGAATCAGGAACTAAGGTTGCTATCTCAGCCACATTGGTCAATTCACCAACAGTGGTTGAGCCTACGCGGACAGTTATTGTTGCATTATATTCACCTTGCGATGGAATCGAAGACAGGTTCCATGTAAGAATATGCGGAGATATGATTGTTCCATTACCGGTAGTAATGGGTGTCCCAAGGGAAGAGCTGACAAAGCTGACCCCTGGCGGCAGTATATCCTTTATCGTTACACTGCCTGCCTGGCTGCAGCCCGCATTTCCATAACAAATGTAATAGGTCATATTGTCGCCTTGCCGTACCTCTTCCTCACCCAGTTTAATTACCCACAGATCGGGTCTGACCTTTGCTATGACCATCGTGCTGCCGGTAGCTGTAAGGTAGGTGCCGATAATTGTCCATGTTCCCTTTTCACCGGCTGTGTATACATTTTTGCTCATTGTACCCAGGAGGTCATTAACCCCGAAGGTGGTTGAGCCGGTTACCGGCCATGTATTGCCTTGAATGTCTCCGGCTGTAGCTGAATAGGTGACTGAGCCAAGTACCCAGACCAGGGCATTGCCTGGTGTAATGCTCAGGGTCGTAGCTGTGCCATAGGTGACGGTAACGGTAGCTGTATCAGTGGCTGTTTTACCTTCAGCTGTATATGTCCCCCACACCGTCCATGTCCCAACCTTGACAGAGATATAGGTGTTGGTTGTCATGCTGCCCTTGGTCTCATCTGTGCCAAAGGTGGTTGAGCCGGTCACATCCCATGTGTTACCCCCTATATCCATGGCTGTGGCTGTATAGGTTGCCGATTCACCGGCTCGAACGCTTTTTGTTGCCGGTGTAATGTCCAGTGTCGTAGCTGTGCCATAGGTGACAATAACCGTAGCTGTACCGGTTTTACCTGTACTCGTGTCTGTACCCCGCACCATCCATGTACCAACCTTGACAGCGGTATAGGTCTTGCCTGTCATACTGCCCTTGGTCTCATCCGCGCCAAAGGTGGTTGAGCCTGTCACATCCCATGTGTTGCCCTTTGCATCCATGGCTTCGGCTGTATAGGTTACTGTTTCACCAGCTCGAACGTTTGCTGTTGCCGGCTTGATATTCAGCGTCGTAGCTGTGCCGTAGGTGACAATAACCGTAGCTGTATCGGTTTTACCTTCAGCCGTGTATGTCCCCCACACCGTCCATGTACCAACCTTGACAGAGGTATAGGTTTTACCTGTCATACTGCCCTTGGTCTCATCTACGCCAAAGGTAGTTGAGCCTGTTACATCCCATGTGTTGTTATTTGCGTCCATGGCTGTGGCTGTGTAGGTCACTGTTTCACCAGCTCGAACGCTTTTTGTTTTTGGTGTGATGTTCAGTGATGTGGCCGTACCATGCGTAACTATAACCGTAGCTATACCTGTCAGTGTAGTATATGTGCCGGTAATTGTGTGTGTACCGGCTGTAGTGCCGGTGTATATATTTCCTGTCATGCTGCCAATACTTGCTGTAAAGACTGTGTCAGCTGTTACTGTCCATTCCCCCCTTTCAGTAGCAACAGCTATAGCCGAGTAATTAGTGCTTGAGCCTGAAGGAAGAGAGGTATAGGATGGCAAGATACGCAGGGTATCGGGAAGGTAAAAATATTCGGATGTCGTTTTATTTGCATAAACGGTTACTGTTGATGAACCCTGCTGGGTAGCGGTGAAAACTGTTGTAAATGAGCCGGCATCATCAGTAACAGCAAGGGCAATGCTCATGGTTTCACCAAAGTCTATGCTGACCTGGGTTGATGTACCAAAGTTCTCTCCATGTACCGTGATAAATGTCCCAACCGTACCTGTGGTTGGTGTAACGGTAATAAATGCTTGGACTGGTAGTCTGACAACCCCGGACCAGCTATTGACAGAAAACCCCATCACCACCAATGCTATCACCAACCCATACACCCTGATACTACTTGCCATCTTGTTCATTTTACCGTTCCCCCTTTATTATAGACTATCAGGCTGTAGACTGTTAGACTGTTAGGATGAAGGCTGTTGACTCTCCTTATCGTCTAACAGTCTACAGTCTATCCCTGTATTCACAGGGACAAGCCTACCTGAGTAGTTACAAAAAAAGCGGCTCAGGTTTAATCTAAACCTGTCCGCTTAATATTTGTTTACTATATGCTGTTATTTGTAACCGGTTAAGCATTTCGCAACCTGAAGCTTGTCCCTGTGAATGCAGGGAGTTGCGACTACTATGTATTGTCATTTTAAGGTTGACACGATCCTACTCTTCCAGCATCACCTTATCAACATCTTCTTCAACTACCTCTTTTTCAGGCTCTGATTCTGTGGTATCTTGTTCCTGATTATTATTCTGCGGAGGTGGGCCGGCATGGGTAGTACAATACTTTGTTGGTTCTGTACCTTTAATGAAATGTTCATTTCTTGTCCTGGGACAGTTTTGAGTAGCCAATAATCCAGTAGATGGGTCAATGCAGGCTGTAATTATCCCTTCTGGTCTTGGAAAAGAAACAGATGGTAATTTATTAGCAATTTTAAGCATAAAATCCCGCCAGACAGGGGCAGCTACAACACCGCCAGCCATTCCATGTCCAAGGGTAATCTGCCCTTTATCATAACCTATCCAGATACAAATAACCAACTGCGGGGTATATCCAATAAACCATGCATCTACATAATCATTCGTTGTACCTGTTTTTCCGGCAACCTCTCTGCCGAGTCTGTTACCAATAGCCCCTTGTGCTGTACCGTGCTCCACAACCCCTTTCATCAGGCTGGTCATGATAAAGGCTGTTTGAGGGGAAAGCACCCTTTCTTCTTGAGGCATATTTTCCTTAAAAACCACACCATCCTTATCCTTTATACACTTAATGGCAATGGGTTCTGTCCGTATTCCATAATTGGCAAAAGGGGTATAAGCAGTAGCTATCTCAAGGGGTGTAACCTCTGCAGTACCAAGAGCTATAGACAGGTCAGGGCTTATGTAGCTTTTTATTCCCATGCGGTGAGCAAAAGACGCAACCTTTCGCGGGGTTACCTTTTCTAATAATCTGACAGAAGCCACATTTATGGATTGCTCCAATGCCTTTCTGAGGCTAACAACACCCTCAAACTTATTTTCATAATATAAATAAATGGTTTGAAAGATGAACCGGGCTGACGATGTGCCTGAATCACCCTGTTGACCTGATTATACTTGCTGAATCCGCTTCCACCAACCATTGCCTTGATATATCCGGTAGATGGCTCAATAGCCACGAGGGCACCTTCTATTCTTGATGTTTTATCTGTCCTTCTTTTATTTAAGTCATCAAGTGCTTTAGAAAGAACGCTCTCGGCTGCCTTCTGCATGGCTATATCCATGGTGGTATAAACCTTTAATCCACCCTTATAGATAGCATTATCACCATACTCCTTAGAGAGCATTCGCCGAATATATTCTGTAAAATATGGTGATACATTTATCGTTGTACATGCTTTAGCAAATGCCTTTTTAGACATTACAGAAAGTTGACCGCAAAATTCCTCTTTTGCTGCAGCTGCTTGCTCAGGGGTAATGAGTTTCTCCTTCTCCATTCGTTTTAAGACAAAAGCCTGTCTTCCTGCGGCTATATCAGGATGGCTGATGGGTGAAAAATGGCTTGGAGAACCTGGAAGACCGGCTATCATGGCACACTGAGCAAGGCTCAAATCCTTAACATGCTTATCAAAATAAAAGAGTGCAGCACTTTCAACACCATAGTTTCCATGTCCAAGGTAGATCTTATTAAGGTATCGTTCCATTATTTCATCTTTGGTAAGTTTTTTTTCGACCATTAAGGCAAGGATAATTTCCTGAATCTTGCGGCGATAGGTTCTTTCCTGAGTAAGAAAAAGATTTTTCACTAATTGCTGGGTAATGGTACTCCCACCCTGAGATATTTTACGAGAGATTATATTTACCACAAAGGCTCTAAGTATTCCCTTTGGATTGATCCCGCGATGTCTATTGAAATCAACATCCTCAGTAGAAATAACAGCATCAATCAAATTCCTGGGTACCTCATGGAGCTTGATCATCTCTCTGCGGCCTACGGAAAAGACACTGATAAGTTCACCATCTTGAGAGAAAACCTTGGTTGGCAATTCCCAGTATTCCATCCCCTCTGTCTCTAAGATAGGAACAAGGTCAGGCATAGAGGAAGAAAACCCGATAATAATGCCGGTAGTGGCTCCAATAAAGGCAAGAAATGCAAATAATCCACTAAGAATTATTAATTTTGTCAGAAAATTAGGGGATTTAAGCCCAAACCCTAATTTCAATCTTTTTTTCAAGGCAGACAGGGGTTTTACCTGCGGAGCATACCGCTGATAAAGCCTCCTCCTTCTCCTTCGAAACATATGACCTCCAGAAAGATATACTCAAACAAACCAACCGTGGTGCGAGGCTAAAGCCTCGCACCACGGTTTCCTTTACAGTCTATCCCTATATTCACAGGGACAAGCCTACCTGAGTAACTACAATCCTGTAAACGCTTATTATAATTGCTGCTGACTATCCGTCCCTTCCACCTTTTCTCCCACCGTAGCTACTGCTGTTACACGATCCTTGCCTGTTAGCTTAATCAGCCTTACCCCTTGAGTATTTCTGTTAATAACTGAGATTTCCTTTGCCCGACAGCGAATCATCTTCCCTGCCTCGGTCATGATAATTACCTCATCCTCATCAGCTACCTCTCGGATAGCTATAACCTCACCATTTTTTTCTGTAATCTTAATATCAATGGTTCCGCTGCCACCTCTGGCCTGATCCCGATACGCAGCAATCTTTGTCCTTTTACCATAGCCATTAGCTGTTACGGTCAACAGGATAAGATCTTCCTTGGCAACAACCATGCCGACTACTTCATCATGGCCGATTATCTCACCATTCTCATCCTTTTGGTCTTTTAACCGTATCCCTGTTACCCCGATTGAACCCCGTGCAACAGACCTGACATCTGTTTCATTGAATCGGATAGCCTTACCAAACTTGGTTGAGAGGATAACATCCTTATGCCCATCCGTAAGCTCTACTCGAATCAATTCATCCCCTGTATTCAGATTAATAGCAATTATCCCTGTAGACCTTGGACGGCTGTATTCCATTAATGAGGTTTTCTTGATTATCCCATTTTTCGTAGCCATCAAGAGATAGGAATCCTCGGTAAATTCCCTGACCTGGACAGAGGCAGTAATTTTTTCGCCCGGCTCTAATTGGAACAGATTTACCAATGCCTTGCCCTTGGCTATTCGTCCTGCTTCAGGTATTTCGTGAACCTTCAGCCAGTAAACCTTGCCCCTGGTGGTAAAGAAGAGGATGTGTTCATGGGTAGATGCTGTATAGACATGCTCAACAAAATCTTCTTCTCTGGTACTCATGCCAACTACACCCTTACCACCCCTGTTTTGTGCCTGATAAACACTTGAGGCGATCCTCTTGATATACCCTGCATGAGAGATGGTGATAACCATTTCCTCTTCAGTAATCAGATCCTCTATATTAATCTCATCAGGCATCTCTGCAATTATTTGTGTTCGTCGGCCATTATTGTATTCTTTTTTTACCTCTAACAGATCCTTTTTAATTATTTCATCCACCTTTTTCTCAGAGGCAAGGATTGATCGGAGCTGTTCTATGATTCTTATAAGGTTCAGGTATTCGTCTTCTATCTTGGTTCTTTCCAATGCAGTCAACCTCTGGAGCTGCATCTCTAATATTGCCTGAGACTGTAATTCAGATAGTCCAAAATTATCGATTAATGCCCTTCTTGCCTCAGATGGGCTTTTTGATGCCCGAATGGTAGCAATAACTGCATCAAGATTATCCAGGGCAATCTTAAAACCCTCTAAGATGTGTGCTCGTTCCTCTGCCTTTTTAAGCTCATATTTGGTGCGTCTGACAATAATAATACGGCGATGATTAATATAGTATTGGATCACTTGTTTAATATTTAATATCTGCGGCTGATTGTCTACCAGAGCAAGCATTATCACCCCAAAAGAGGTTTGAAGCCTGGTATGTTTATAAAGCTGATTCAAAACCACCCTTGCATCAGCATCCCTTTTTATCTCTATGACAACCCTTAATCCCTCACGCTTCTTAATCAGTTCAGCCTTATTCACCTGATAGGGTATCTCTGTCACAATAATACTTTCCTTGCCTGACTTTGCTGTTTCAACGGTTGTTCTTGCTCTGGTCAGAACCTGCCCCCTGCCTGTCCGATATACTTGCTTGAGGTTTTCCTTGCCGAATATAATCGCTCCGGTTGGGAAATCAGGTCCCGGGATTTTTTCTATAAGCTCTTCTATGGTTATTTGTGGGTTATCAATAAGTTCAATAGTGGCATCAACTACCTCACCAAGGTTATGCGGAGGGATATTAGTCGTCATTCCCACAGCAATCCCTGTGGAGCCATTAAGCAAAAGGTTTGGTACTCTTGATGGAAGGATAGAAGGTTCCTCGAGGCTTTCATCAAAGTTTGAAACAAAGTCAACGGTTTGAGAATCAATGTCTTTTAACATTTCTGCAGCTATCTTGGTCAATCGAGCCTCTGTATATCGCATAGCAGCAGCATTATCACCATCAATAGAACCAAAGTTACCCTGACCGTCTACCAATGGGTATCGATAAGAGAAATCCTGAGCCATTCTAACCATGGTCTCATAAACAGCTGAATCCCCATGAGGATGGTATTTACCAAGCACCTCTCCAACAACCCTGGCTGATTTCTTATACGGTTTATCATAGGTAAGACTGAGTTCGTTCATGGCATACAGAATACGACGGTGGACAGGTTTCAACCCATCCCTGACATCCGGCAGGGCACGCCCAACAATAACACTCATCGCATAATCAATGTATGAGCCTTTCATCTCATCTTCTATGTATTTGGGTATTATCTTTTGATTAGATTGATCGTATATAATTGACATTTATCTCTTTTTCCCTTCCCCTTAGCAGCTTGAATTTTACATAAATATATCATATAAACGATAAAAAGTCAAGATATTTGTAGGGGACTGAATATTCGATATAGGAGAGCGTTGCATAGCCTCTCCCATAGAATCTATGGAGGAGGGTGGTTCCCAAGAAGAAAATTTGTCATAGTATGCTTCTGCTTGACATTTTTGAGTACCATAAGTGTTTTCAAAGGGTCATTTATCAATATATACAAAG
>JACQYP010000062.1 GCA_016208205.1 Candidatus Desantisiibacteriota bacterium
CCAAGACCTGTGCCTGATGCAAATTGCTGTCCTGAGCTTGCCCGGAAGAATTTGTCAAACACCTTTTCCAGCTCCTCTGTAGGAATGCCTATCCCTGTATCACAAATACTTATTCTGATATTTTCGTTTTCAAGTCCTCCTGCTTCTATGGTTACACAACCATTTTCCTGGGTATATTTAATGGCATTACCTATTAAATTATCCAATACCTGTCGCAAGCGATCTTTGTCTGCTCTTATTTGAAGCAATTCATCCTGAATATTTAATTGCAAAGCAATATTCTTTCCTTTGGATATTTCGTTAAATCCTTTAACTGCAGAAACAATCAATTCTTTAAGATCAAATTTGGTATATTTCATTTCAAACTTGCCTGATTCTATTCTGGTTACATCAAGAAAATCTGTAATCAAATTCAGCAATTTGTTCGCACTCTCATCAATTGTATTCAAAAACTCTTGCTGTGTTTCGCTGATAGTACCTGCATCTCCATCCAGCATCAAGGCTGTATATCCCTTAATCACCGTAAGTGGGGTACGAAAGTCATGAGCTACCATGGACATTAAGTCTGATTTTAATTGATCAAGCTCTTTTAATCTTCTGGTAAGTTCGGCAATAGCCTCTACCTGTTCTATCATATCCTCTTTTTTCCGGGTAACCTTGAAAAACTCAAGTACCTTTTCGGTTAATTTTTGTTCAACTAAAAATATCTTCCAGAAGATAATACTTATAGCAACTAAGATGATACTTAATGCAAGAGGGATAAAAGGGATCTGCAGGTGAAGATGATAAAAGGCTGAAAAACAGGCAATAGCAATGTTTGCCAGCAGTAATCCTATAACCATTATTGCATGCCTGATCCTTAGCCCTTGAATAAGTATCGCGGTAAGTAGAGATAACAAAAGGATTAAGCCGACAACGACAACTCTATTTAGCGGGGTAATGTAATTTCCTTTTAATATGGTTTGAATAATATCAGCATGAATCTCTATCCCAGCGGCAAGGGGAATGCCTTTTGAAAACGGTGTTAATCTTATATCCCCCATACATTTAGCCGTGGCTCCAACCAGAACAATTTTTTCCTTAAAGTAATCAGATGGAAAGTCGCTGGTTAATACTTGAGAGTAGGATATCTGTTCATATCTTGAACCAGTAAAATTTATATACATGGGCCGCTTTGGCAGCCTTAATTTTCCCAGAGCAAGTGAGTCTTCCAACTCAACTATTTTATTTAGCCTCAAATAGTTTCTAACTATTTCCAAACCAAAGGCATAAAACCTCTCCCCTTTAATCTCCTTGGCCAATTTAACCCGTCGTTGGATACCATCTGTAGATGATTCTAACTCGCCATGTCCGAGCCCTGCGGCTGATTGTATCAGGCAAGGTAATGGTTTAATCCATTTGGGTTTCCCCTCAATAAAGTTGCAAGCAGTCAGATAAATAATGTTGCCTGATGCTTTTGTTGCCTGAACTAACCGTTTGTCACCAGCTGGGTACTGTTGTTCCGGTTCAGACAGAAGTACATCCATGGCAATAGTTCCGGCACCTGCCCGGGACAATTTATTGATCAACTCAGCATGGCATCCTCTACTCCACGGCCACCTTCCAAGATCTTTCAGGCTCTGCTCATCAATAGCCACAATAACTATATTTTTGTCTGAAACCACCTTCCCTCGAATCTGGAATTTCAGGTCATACACTATCCATTCTAACCTGTCCAATAAGCCGCTGCCATGGAGACTTGAAACAAGGATACCAACCACAAGACTAATTAACAACCATGGACATTTTTGTTTTTTAGTTTTCATTGCTTTCCCTCTTGAGTTTCAAAAACACCTTAACAATCTTCGGGTCATGCTGACAACCGGCATTAGATTTAAGTTCCATGCAGGCATCACTATTACTCATCCCTTTTCGATAAGCACGGTCAGAGGTCATAGCATCATAGGCATCAGCCACAGCAATAATTCTGGAAATAAGGGGAATATCTTCACCCATAAGGTGTTCCGGATAGCCTCTGCCATCATATCGTTCATGGTGATATTTTACCCCGTCTATGATAGCGTGTATATCCTTGAATCTAATATTAACAGGAGTTGTTATCTCATGAGATTCTTCCATGGGTTGAAGAATATGAACCCCTTTCATGGGATGCTGTATTATCTCTTCCCAATCCTCATAATCCAGCTTATCTTTTTTATGAAGGATGGCTTCCGGGATACCAATCTTACCCACATCGTGCAGTACTGCAGCTAATTTAAGAATAGTTTTTTCTTCCTTTGATAATTCAAGTGCTTCGGCTATTTCTAAAGAGTATTGCGTAACCCGCCTTGAGTGCCCATGGGTATAAGAATCCTTTTCATCAATAGCAAATGAAAGCGACTCAACAGCTGAAAAAAACAATTGCTGGAGATTAGTGTATAACCTTGCATTTTCAATGACAAAAGAGACAATAAAGCCAAGTGTCTCTATCAATTTCAGTTCCGTAGAATAAAATGAGTCCCCATCCATCTTATCGCATAGATAAATAACACCAATTTGTTTATCTTTAGCCTTGAGAGGGACAACCATGATAAAGGAATCCATTTCAGAACCAATAATTGATCTGGCATCCTGGATTGCCTGATTAATCAAGCCCTTTTCACAACTATATTCAATAAGTTTTTGCGGTATTTTATCTGCTGGATTTGATGCCTTTAAGTCTATTTTGCCGGTTAATTCGTCAATCAGGAGAATCCCACCCCATTTAGCCTTAGAAGTAGTTACAGCTTCATCTACAATCTTATCAAAGACCTTTGTTAGATCAAGCATACCCCCTATCTTCGAGATAAGGTCATAGATAAGGGTCAGCTCCTCATATGTTTCGAGGAGTTTTTGAGTCATCAAAGAAAGTTCTGAAGTATTATCCATAATTATTCACCTGTTGTAAGTTAGAATTCAGGGGTCAGGGGTCAGGGGTCAGAATGAAAAGCAG
>JACQYP010000068.1 GCA_016208205.1 Candidatus Desantisiibacteriota bacterium
GTTTCTGATTATCCTGCAAAAGCTGCTGGGACAGAGCCGGATTCAGATATTTTTTATGGCAAGGTGATAACAAATGAACAGGTGAATAAGATTCTGGAGAAGAGAAATACGGTGAAAATATTGTAAATATCGGCATGGTTCAAATCAGGGTAACAAACTGCGGATGGCTGTATTTCTCTAATTCCCCCTTAGAAAAGGGGGTTAGGGGGTTGTAATTCTCTGTGTCTTTGTAACCCTGTGGTGAACAGTTTTGAACCATGCCAAAATTTGTTATATTCTCACTCAGTATTCAAAGAGTGGATTCGTTCAAGTGTAAAGGTTATTTATTTCTGCCTACTAAGTGCTTTTCAAAGGTTACACCTTTTTGAAATAATGCCTTAATCCTGTTAATGTCATCTCTGGCATTTTCCACGGTTTGTTTAGCCCCCTGTTGTAGGGCCGTCATCTGTTGTACAGTAGCATTTGCCTGAGCAATCACCTGTTCCCTGCTGCCTTATCATACCTGTTAACCAATAATGTTGCACTTGCTAATGACTAACAAGCATCATTAGTCTCTACCAGAAACAATACACTTCCTACCTCTGCTATTTCTCCAGCTTTAATCTGGATTTTAACTATCTTTCCAGATAGTTCTGATTTTATTTCATTAAACATCTTCATTGCTTCTAATAGTCCCAATGTTTGGCCAGGGATAATGATACTGCCTATTTCTACAAAGGGTGGGGTATCAGGTGAAGAACTTCTGTAAAATGTACCGGTTAAGGGTGAAATAATCTTTTTCCAATTTGGGTTTTCTTCCTGCGGCTTTTTTTTGGGAGTTCTGGGAGTTGAAGCATAAGGTATCCTTACAGGCAAAGCAGGTTCCTCATTCATGGCAACTGCTCTTTTAACCCTTACCCTTTTTTCATTGTCCTTAACCTCCAATTCAGTAAGGTGCTCAGCTTGAAAAATATCAATAACCTCATCCAGCATTTCTTGTATTGTATCTTTTTTCATTCAACGACCTCCAAACTGATATCTAATGCTGCAGTCGAGTGCGTAATTGCCCCAATAGAGATACGATCAACCCCGGTCATGGCTGCCTCCCGAATATTTGCAAGATTAATCCCGCCAGATGCCTCTATCAATATTTTCTTACTGCCTTCCCTGATTAGAGTCACTGCTTTTTTCATGGTTTCTATGTCCATATTATCAAGCATAATAATATCAACGCCTGTTGATATAGCCTCTTTTACCTCATCGATGGTTTCTGTTTCCACCTCTATTTCCATATTTGCAACCCTTGCCCGATTAACAGCCTCTTTTATTCCGCCTGCAGCACGGATATGATTTTCCTTGATAAGAATGCCATCATACAATCCAAACCGATGATTATAGCCGCCACCAACCTTGACCCCATATTTCTCTAACATTCTCAGGGTTGGGGTTGTCTTGCGGGTATCATATATCTTGACCGGACAGCCTTCAACAGCCTTTACGAACCTTGCTGTTGCTGTAGCAATTCCAGACAACCATTGCAGAAAATTCAGGGCAACCCTTTCTGTTCTCAGTATTGCTTGAGCAGAGCCTTGAACCCTTCCAAACACCTGATCACAACTAACCCTTTCGCCTTCCTTTATTAATGGGCAAAAATCCACATCGCTCCCAGAGGAATCAAAGGTAAAGGTCATGGCAGCCAATTCTAACCCGGCAATGATACCGTCCTCCATAGCTATCAATTCTGCCTTTATCACTGCATCCTCCGGCACTGTTAATTGGGCAGTTATATCCCCACTACCAATATCCTCGCCAAGTGCATCTGCAATGATTTTTTTTATTGCCGGTTGCTCTATTAGTTTATTTTTGGTATAGTCTTGCATTTGAAAATACTCCTGCTTGTAATTCGTGGTTCGATTCATTGCCGGTAGTCGCAGGCTTAATATGTTAACATAGCTGATATTTGATGGCTTGGCTTTGGAGAGTTAAGGGATATACCGTAATCTATCTGCCATTGACCTGATTTTATTCCAGTTCCAAGGGTAATATCCCCATTGTTTGTGCCCATCCTCCAGAAAAGTTTCTGGTTGACAAGCATTTCTGTTCCAAGTCTAACCCTGAGGGATTCCCCTTCTGGATGGTCTGCATCAGCAGAAAGGATAATGTCACTCAAGTTGATCCCTTTTCCAAGGGTTATTTTTTTATCCATTAAGATACCAAAACCAAGATTAAATCCTGAGACAGGCTTTTCTTTGGACATCTTTGTTCTTAAAGTATTTCGCAGGACAACCCCTATCTTAATCTCCTTTGTACCCGGAAGTATCTCTTTTGGTTTCAACAGAAGACCAAGGTCAATTGCTGCCCCTCTATTCGTAGCATCTTTTTCCTCTGCTTTCAATAGCTTCAGGGTTGCCCCAAGAAGAAGTCCAAAGGGCATATTTTCAAAACTGCCATTCATTTTCTTTCCCCAGCCCAGCCCAATAGTAGTTTCATCTATCCCTTTTCTTTTAACGGTATCATCCTTAACCTCCACAACATCCTCTTGTAAACCAAACAACCCCCATGTTCCTCCGGCAAGAAATGTTGCCGGTTGAGCCAGGCTAAAGCAATTAATGCTGCCCTTGTTATGCCGACGGCCATACCCGTAGATAATTTCTACTTTCTTCAACTCATCCAATCCAGCAGGATTCCAATAAACAGTAGAAGCATCATCACCAATTCCAACAAATGCCCCTCCCATACCTGCCTGTCTGGCACCAATCTCAAGATCAAGAAAATTTGCTGCAGAAATAGAAGGAAGCAACACAATCAATATTCCAAAAAGCCAACTCTTTTTTATGTTCATAAATAATCCTCCTCGTAATATAAAATTCCAAATTTGAGTATACCATAATTAATCTCTGTTTGCAAGCATTTTTTAACACTTCACGCAAAATCTATTGACTTTTTCACGGTCAGGTGTTATAATGATAATATGTATTTACAAAGAATTTCAGTTATTCATAAACTGAATCCTTTAACCAAAATATTTTCCTTATTTTTGTTATGGGGTATTTGTGTTATTTTCAAGCATCCCATCTATTTATTAGGGATATTTGGGATGATATTTATCCTTGCCCTTATTGGGGCATGTTTTAAGAAAATAACTCATGTATTCTATCTCTTTCTTGGTATCTCTATCTGTAGTGTCTTGTTATGGTCAATTGGGGACAGGATGTTTCATCTACATATCTCAAGGGAGATTCTTCTGCATCTCATTTCTGTCTGGTTTAAGATAGGGGCAATTATTCTGATGGGGATCATCTTTGCTTCATGTATTATTGTAGAAGAGCTTGCCTATGGGTTGAGCAGATTGGGCATACCCTCTGGTCTTTTACCATTATTTATTAACCCCTTTAGATGGATGTCGCTATATCATGAAACTAAAGAGAATAGTATTTGTGGACAAGAATTACGGGGTATGGATATTGCCTCACAAGGAATAAGAGAAAGGCTGTCATCCTGTATTTTATGTATCAGCATCACTAACCATAAATTTAAGATTATTACCGCAGCCATGGAGGCAAGAGGTTTTGGGATTAGTCACAAAAGAAGCTATTCAGACAACTATCGAGTAGGGGTGATTGATTACCTTACACTTTCGTTTCTGGTCTTCTTTGGTGCCTTTTGTTTGTTTTTAAGATTAAGCGGTTATGGGGTGGGATGAAAAGGTAGCACAGACATTCCTGTCTGTGATTCTAATAATCGTACAACAGACACAGACAAGAATGTCTGTGCTACACTTTGGAGAAGGAGGATTTTGCATGAAAACAATGAAGGTTGTTGTAACCTTAAAGCAAGGAATACTTGACCCTCAGGGATTGGCAATAAAGCATGCCATGGAATCCATAAATTGTGAGAAAATAGAGGATGTCAGGATGGGAAAATATATTGAACTAAAATTCTCCGATGATATCCCTGAAGAACGACTGAACCAAATATGTGAACAGATGCTTTCTAATCCTGTGATTGAAGATTATCGAATAGAAACAGGGGGCTAAAAACCATGAAATGGGCTATTATTGTTTTTCCGGGCTCAAATTGTGACCATGATTGTTATTATATCCTGAAGGATGTATTAGGTCAGGATGTGTGTTATAAATGGCATAAAGATACAGACTTATCTTCTATTGATTGCGTGGTTCTTCCGGGTGGATTTTCTTATGGTGATTATTTGCGATCCGGAGCCATTGCCAGATTTTCTCCAATAATGAAGGAGGTTATAAGGTTTGCAAATAATGGCGGGATAGTCATAGGTATTTGCAATGGCTTCCAGATATTGCTTGAAGCAGGATTATTGCCCGGGGCAATGCTCAGAAATAAGGATTTGCGATTTATCTGCAAGGCTGTCTGTCTGCGAATCGAAAACAATGAAACCGCATTTACTAATATAGCAAAAAAGGGACAGGTCTTAAAAATACCCATTGCTCATGCAGAAGGAAATTATTTTGTAGACAATGAGACTCTTCACAAACTTCAGGAAAATAATCAGATTATTTTCCGATATTGTACACCCGAAGGGGAGGTTAGCCCTGTTGCTAATCCAAATGGAGCAATTGACAATATTGCCGGGATATGCAATGAAAATGGAAATGTACTGGGAATGATGCCTCATCCGGAAAGAGCAGCTGAGCAGGATCTGGGTGGCAACGAAGGTAGGTTGATATTTGAGTCGATAATTAATTCAGGGGTCTGACATCAGAGGTCAGTTACTGTCAACTGATCCCTGCGGGGGTGCATTACCATGGTAGAATTTAACGATCTGCTTGCCTTAATGATTGAAAAGGGTGCCACGGATCTTCATCTCAAGGTTGGTAAGCCGCCAATATTTCGGGTTAAGGGAAAGATTGCCCTATTGCAGGGACCGCCGGTTGCCGCTGAGGATATAAAACGGTTCAGCTGCTCTATCATGGATGAAGATCATACTCAAAAGTTTGAAAAAAGACGGTGGATTGATCTTTCCTATAGTATTCGCGGGCTTTCAAGATTCAGGACAAATATCTATTATCAAAGAGGAACCATGGCTATGGCTGTCCGAGCAATTCCCTTTAAGGTACCAAGTATTGATGATCTTGGACTTCCTGATGTTGTCAGGGATCTAAGCCTTAAATCAAATGGATTGGTTCTGGTAACAGGACCTACCGGATCGGGAAAATCAACTACGCTGGCATCCATCATTGATTATATCAATTCTAACAGGGAATGTCATATTGCTACCATTGAAGACCCAATCGAATACTTGTTTCAGGACAAAAAGGCAACAGTCACTCAACGGGAAGTAGGACAAGATACAAAAACCATGAATGATGCTCTGATAGCCATATTCAGACAGGATCCGGATGTTATCCTGCTTGGAGAATTACGAGACTTAAAGGATGTTAAGGTTGCCTTACAGGCAGCAGAAACAGGACACCTTGTCCTTTCTACCCTTCATACAACCAGTGCTGCCCAGACAATAGAAAGAATATTAACCCTATTCCCCTCTGAGTATCAATCTCAGGTACGAATGCAGCTTTCCCTTTGTTTACAGGGGGTAATTACCCAACGATTACTAAAAACAAAAGATGAACTTGGTCGGGTAGCTGCAGCAGAAATAATGGTTAATTCTCCAACCATTAAAACATACATTGAAAAAGGAAGCACCTCAAATATATATAATGCTATTTCATCAGGTGTAAATGTTTATCGGATGCAAACCCTGGAACAATCATTAATTGCTCTGGTAGCCAATGATGTCGTTACATTTCAAGAAGCATATCTGGCATGTAATAATCCGGATATCCTTAAACGAACGCTACAGGGATTTGGGGTAGAGGTACCGGAGATGATGTAATCTGAAACAAGGAGAGTGAGACAATGCAGGAAGCAAAGAGTGATTTTTCTAAATTGGCAGCAAAGATATGGGAAAGTGAGGAACAAAGGGGTAGCCTTGAGGCTCAGATTAAGGAAAAAGAGGAGCTGATTAAAAAAAATGAAAAAACCATTGAAGAACTGAAAAAAATGTTAAAGGAAAAAGATGAAGAAATAAAAAAGATTCCAGAAATTAAAGAAATGCTGGAAAAACAAAAGCAAGAATCTCATCTTGAAAAAGAACGATTAATAAGAAATAATCAAGGCATGATAAATGAGCTGAAAACAGAATTGGATAAGAAAAAAAGGGAATTGATGGAAGAAAAGGGGAAAACCCTTATTCAGTTTATTGTTTCAAAATATGTTAAGAAGGAATAAATATTTTGGCACATTCATTGATTTGTTAGATTGCTTCAGTTGATTCTGTTCCAATTACTGATATTCATAAGCACCTGTATCAACTATGCCGTTCACTGTTCGTTGCCTGCCGTCTTTATCTATAATGAGCCAGGCGGGAACAGCAGAATTTGTGCCGGCATCTATACAGGGAGAGCCTGCTTTAAGATGATAGTCACCGTTACCCTCAAACAGAGGATCTGAACTGATGCTCCCCGTTCCAACCACACATTTATAGTAATTATTAGCCGTAGTTGTGCCATTGCCCCAAACGCAGTTGTAGCCAACGGTTAAAGTACCGGAAGAGTAATTGCTGATACCATAAACCTCCTCGCTGCTGCTGGTGCCGTTGTTTGTAATGATATTATTGAGGATGGTTAGAGAAAAGGAGTTACATTCAATGCCATCATTCTTATTGCCTGTGATTGTATTGTTAATGATATCCGGAGAAGAAGAGGTGGAGTAAATACCATCATCTCTGTTCTTTGCTATGATGTTGTTCGCAATAGTTGGGGCAGAGGATTCCTTGCAGAAAATACCATTATTATTCCCTATTTGCTTGTGATGGTGTTGCTATTAATGGTCGGAGAGGATCCGTTACTGCAATAGATGCCATTAAGCCTGTTTGCTACGATTATATTGTTTATGATGGCCGGATCTGCACCATCTTTGCAATATATTCCATTGCCTTCAGGTAAACTCCCTGTTGCTCCGGTAATTCTGAATCCATCTATAATTGCTTTATTTGTAGTAGTACCTTCAAAGTTTACTGTGCTTGCAGTTCCAATCCCTGAGGCATCAATCGTTGTCTGGGTTGCCCCTGCCCCAATCAGAGAAATCCATTTGCTGATATAAATCGCTTCTGTATAAGTGCCGGCAGCAACTGAAACAGTTCCCCCAATATTGTAAATATTCAGCCCAGCCTGAATGGTCTTTCTGGGGCCAACAATACTACCCTGAAATGTAGGGCTTGAACCATCATAGGTATCGTTTCCTATATCGCTGTTTACATAGACAATCCTATCCCCTGCAGAAACGAAAAAAGTTGCAATGATATGGCTGGAGGTAATATTAACAAAGGTGTAGCTCTCTGTTGCCCCGATTGAATGTCCGTCTACCATCACATCTGCTATATAATAGTTGGTATCAGGGTCGATGGTAAATGTCTGGGTTGCTCCATAATTTATTGTTAGAGTCCCTGAAGGGGTAATATTCCCATTAGCCTCAGCCTGAGCGGTGATGGTGTAGGTATTAATGGCAAAGGCGGCTGCAATGGTATGGCTGGAGGTAACATTAATAAAGGTGTAACTCCCTGTTGCTCCAACGGAACTTTCATCTACCACCACATCTGCTATATGGTAGCCAGTATCAGGGGTGATGGTGAATACCCGGGTTGCCCCATAATTTATTGTTAGCGTCCCTGAAGGGGTAATGCTCCCATTAGCCTCAGCCTGAGCTGTGATGATGTAGATATTAATGGCAAAGGCGGCTGCAATGGAATGGTTGGTGGTAATATTAACAAATGTGTAACTCCCTGTTGCTCCAACGGAACTTCCATCTACCACCACATCCGCTATATGGTAGCCAGTATCAGGGGTGATGGTGAATGTTCGGGTTGCTCCATGTCTTATTGTTAGCGTCCCTGAAGGGGTAATGCTCCCATTAGCCTCAGCCTGAGCTGTGATGGTGTAAGTATTAGTAGCAAAGGCGACTACAATGGAATGGTTGGTAGTAATATTAACAAAGGTGTAACTCCCTGTTGCCCCGACCGGACTTCCATCCACCAGCACATCCGCTATATGGTAGCCAATATCAGGGGTAATGGTGAATGCCCGGGTTGCCCCATGGCTTATTGTTAGCGTTCCTGAAGGGGTAATGCTTCCATTAGCCTCAGCTTTGGCTGTGATGGTGTAGGTATTAATGGCGAAGAAGGCCACAATAGTATGGTTGGTGGTAATATTAACAAAGGTGTAGCTCCCTGTTGCCCCGATTGAACTTCCATCCACCACCACATCCGCTATATGGTAGCCAATATCAGGGGTAATGGTGAATGCC
>JACQYP010000063.1 GCA_016208205.1 Candidatus Desantisiibacteriota bacterium
AACACTGCCGGTTGAGGGTGTTATGCTGTAAACCTGTGGTATGATGAAAAATGTTGTGCTTGCGGTTGCTGTCGTGCTTGATGCACCTGTTGCACTGATCGTTGTTGTCCCATATTTCTGCGTGTCAACCGTAAAGGTTGTTGTGAATGAACCGGATGCATCGGCAGCTACATTTTGCTTGATAGTGGTATTTATCCCAAAACTAACGGTTATAATATCATTACCCGCATAGCCTGTCCCTGAAATTGTTACTATTGTGCCAACAATACCAGTTGCTGTCCCCACGATATCAACCTGTGGTATAACAAAGAATGTAGTAGTAGCAGAACCATCTGTACCACCTACCCCATCATCATGAGTGGCAGTAATGGTTTCCGTACCATAGACATGGAGCGGCACGGTAAAGATACAGGTAAATGAACCCGTACCTGTTACCGCAGCGGTACCTACCATAACCGTACCAAAATTAATGGTCATAGTTCCACTGATAGCACTACTACATGTCCCGCTAATCGTAGCTGTGCTATAACCCGTACCGGTACCGGGCGTAATATCAGTAATGGTCACAGTAGCACCGGCTGTCATTACCGAGCCAAGTACCATTAATGCCGCTATTAATATGAAGATAAAATGCTTAGGTCTACCGTCCAAGTTAACAACTCCAAGTTTTGCCTTTGAGATTGTGAAATTTATACCGTAGCGTTCAATTTAATAAAAAGGGGCAGCGACTTATTTTTCAAGCCCTGCTGTCCCTTTTTCAGTTTTCTCCTCTGTAGCCGTCTCTTCCTTCTTTATCTCTTCTACCTTAAAGATAGCCGTTCCTATTCCAAAGTTAGTCAGTCCAATACCAACAACCCTTACATCCCCTATCTCCTGTGCAGTCCATTCAAAGCTTGCTGAAAAATTACCCTTTGCATCACTCTTACCGCTTGCAATCCCAAGCGAGTTACCACAATCCACCCGAATGATTTCATCTGCACCAAATCCAGTACCATTTACAGAAACAATTGTCCCCTTTGTACCGTTTGCCGGTGAAATCAAGAGAGCCTGCTTAACCTCAAATTTTCTAAGGCTACCCATATTAGAAGAAAGCCCCCAGACCCTTAACACTTTCTCACGAGAGCCTGTCTGGTCCGGAATTATCAAGGATGACAAAAACTGTCCATCTTTATCAGACTGAACCACAGAGACACTCTTTATCTCACCCATATCTATCTGGATAACCTCATCAGCCCCATAACCATTACCACCTATCTCAATGCTATCGCCCACACACCCATTCTCAGGGGTTAATCTCATCACAGATGGGGTTATTTCAAACTCACCCTTGTTAACCTTACCAGATGTTAAACCTGATATAACCACAGCCTTTTTCCCGCCAGACTGAGCATCTACAGTAAAGCCAATACTTACAACCCCTCTTTGGTCAGTACTCACTATATTTATGCTTATCGATTTCCCAAAATCAATCTTGACCAATTCACCGGCATTATACCCGCTTCCACTTACATGAACCTTTACACCAACCGTTCCAAATGACGTCTCAATCTTATCTATCCTGCTCAATATCTTAAAGGTATCAATATAACACGGTCTTCTGCTTTCCCTGCCAATAATGCCAATTCGACATGATTTATCCGAAGGCTGAGCATCAACCATAAATTCTATTACTAATCGACCCATCTCATCTGCCTCTCCCCGTCCAATCCCCATGCTGCGGTTCAGGTCAACACGGATGGATTCTGATGAGGCAAAACCATTCCCCTCTATCCTGACCTTTGTGCCTACAAAACCCTCTATGGGACTAATCAAGGTAATCACCGGTGAAACAACAAACCTGTCCATCCCTATCTGGTGACTCTTTAATCCTGTAGCCATGATGGTCTTGGCACCGGCTGCTTGAGACAACACTGCAAATGATGCTGTCCACTCTCCCTGCTTGCTTGAGGTAACCTCAGCAATATTTGAGATATTGCCAAGATCAATCTTTACCTTTTCTCCTGCACCAAAGCCTGCACCGGAAATCGCAATCTTTGTCCCAACCGGACCTGCTCCAGGCTCAACCGAGGTAATCCCCCCGGTTATCTCAAAACTTGCATTATTAGAACATTTACTATTTAATCCCTGTACCGTAATAATCCTTTTCCCTGCCGGCTGACGGTCAACAGTAAATACCAAGTCAAAGGCACCCATACCATTTGCCTTGCCGGTCAAAATATTTTCATTATCGCCAAAGGATACCTGAATATCTTCAGATGAAGCATATCCATCACCTGTTATCCTTAATTCTGTTCCCGGTCTGCCATTTTCAGGGGTTACCCCGATTAATCTCCCTTTGATAGAAATAAATCCTTCATTATAAGATAATGTTTTATATCCAACACAAGCAAACTTTGCCTGACCTGCCGGATGAGGGGTTAACTGAAATTCAGCTGTAAATGTTCCCTCTTCAGTAGTTGTTACCTTGGCAACATCCAATCTGCCGCCAAAATCAACCCTCACGGTTTCTGTTGGACCATATCCCTCACCCATAATAGTAATAGTTGTTCCTACCGTACCCTCAGTAGGATTAATCATTGTCAGCTTACCTGCTGCCTCTCCATATCCTGTCCATAAAACCAAACCAAGTACCATCAATCTTACTACACTACACATCAATCTCTTTCCTCCTACTATTATACTCGATACTGTTACAAAATGTAACAGTTTACAGTTTGCAGTTATCGGTTTACGGCTACAAAAAACTGTGAACCGTAAACGATTCGGTTACCATACATCCAAACACTCACAACTATCATTGCGATTAAAACATAGCCATTACCTGCTACGCATCAACCGTAATCATACCCTATTATATTATTTTTTTAAGTTTTCCGGGAGGACACAAAAAAAGAAGGATATTTCATTGCCTGCAATAGAGGCACTATCCTCTATTATACCCTTCTTTCAACTATAAGAACCCAGTTTCAAGGAAGAATCAAAGGTGTAGAGCATATTATGATTTTCCTCCCTTAATCATAATATAGCTCTGGTTATGAATGTAACTGTAATAGAATCTCAAAGATAAGATCCTATGCATTTCTAATAAAAAGCAGGCAAGCATTTTTATTGCCTTTAATCATACCATATACTTTTAATCATGTCAAGCATTTTTTTATTTTTTTTTCAAAAAAATGCAATTTTTTTTGAAAAAATACATTATCTGCCTAAAATCGGCTGTTAAGCTGTAGTCTGTAATCCACAATTTAGATGAAATGAGATAATAGCCTACAACCTAAACAACCTGAGTAGGGTGCATTTTATGCACCAACATATTAATATGGTGCGTATAACGCACCCTACGCCGGCTGATAGCCTGATTCTACTTAACCAAACACACGGGCAGACACAGAGGTCTGCCCCTACAAGACCACGACCAGATTAAGCCAACAAAAAAGGAGAGTAGAGAAACCAAAAGACTTAAGGGAATTACCATCCAAACGTCTAAGCCGATTTTGACCTCCTTTATAATCAATAAATGCGGCCTCTCTATTTTTTCCCTTAAATCTTTTTGCTTACTTTCTCTACCTCTCCTCAACTACTTACTAACATATTTCATTGCTACTTTATATATACAACATTTTTTCGGATTTGTCAAGAGTAATTTTGTAATTTTTGTAAAATAAGATTGATGATTCGGCAAAAAGTCCAAAAGAATAAGAAAACCGCAGAGACGCAGAGACACGAAGTTTTTCTAACTGATTGACTATATTGGTGTTGCCTCTATTGTTTACTCTGCGTCTCTGTGCCTCTGCGGTGAAAATTTGACTTTTTGCCGTACCATCAAGATTAACCACGAAATACACGAAATACACAAAAATTAATAATCGGACAGAACTTTTTTCGTGTCTTTCGTGGTTATGTCTTAAAAATCGCAGCTTATGCCCTACACAAAATACCCAAAATTTTATTCTTTCTTTGTGAACTTTGTGCTTCCTTTGTGTCCTTTGTGGTCAATCTGTTTCTAAGTTCCGAAGTTCAGAATTACTGAGCTTCCAACCTCACCAGCATCTGCCAGTCAAGCTTGATTAATGCCTTCTCATCTCTTTCACCGAGTGCTTCAATCATATCATTCATCATCCACACAACGCCCTCTGAATACAACCCACTCCCTTTATTAGAAAACATCCCTGAGTCACCAATGGCAAGAACCAATCCCTTCCCATGCCTCACATAGGAGATGATGGGGATGTCTTGATGGGCAAGCAATGTCTTGCCGCCCTCTACAAGGGTTGGATTAACAAGAAAGGTATTATCCAATGAAAGGGTATGCGGCTCTCGCCTGAAATGCAATCCAAAGGTATTGGCAACCTGATTTACAGAGGTGGCATCAAATCCTGCTCCCTCAATCAGGAGAAGACCACCGCCATTCTTGACAAAGGCGGCTATGTCCTCCTTCTCATCTCTGAAAAAGCTTGACCTGGGGGTAGTGATGATCAAGCAGGAGGTAGCACCTCCGGCAGAAGTAGTACCCCTGTCAGAGGTGTTCCGAAGCCTTTCTCTGGTAAGCCTGCACGAATAGTTTATCTCCGGATAGTATTTACACCTGCCAAGGTGATAAAAGAATCTCTCGTAACTGTCTTCCCCTAACATCTGGTCCATATTCCCCATGGTCAAAGGATTTGCCGGCTGATGAGATTCATCGAATAATACCCTGCCTGGGAGCGGTGTCTGTGGTTTTTGGGGAGGATAGAGGATGTTGTTCAGCTGGGTAGCTGTCAGCCAGCCAACTGTTATCCCCATAATCAGCCACAACAATATTTGTAGGGTGCGTTCCCTGAACGCACTAAGGTTAACCCTCCACCGACAGAGATACCAGACCAATATTATGAATACCACAACTGCCACTACTGGAAATGGATTGATATATCCAGAATGCGTAAACCAGCCAAATATTCCAGACAAAAGACCACGACGGTCAACAGTAAACATTATCTCATTATTAAAACAGGTGGAGTCTGACCAGGCTACTACCTTTCCCTTGCCATACTCGGTTGCAGCCATAATGGCATGTATGCCCATGGAGTTCTCTGGACGGAACATGGTATCACCAAAAAAATAGTTATTATAATAGTTTGCTTGATCTGTATAAGAGGCAAGTGGCGAAAGGATCAATGGGAATGCATTTTTAGAAAGCCTTAAGATATCACTGGTTGCCCAGACAAACCTGTCCATATATTGGGTAACAGGATGATACCTCATGTTCCTCCTGTCTGTTACAGGCCAGCCGCCTGTAGCCACATAGACTGCATTGGGCACAAATTCTATCCCAAACCTCTTAGAAACCTTGTTCACATAGGTGTCCATAAAGAATACATCCGTATGGTCACCAATAAACAGGATATTCCCGCCACTTTTAACAAATTGAACGGTTGTGTTCACTTCTTCATCGGTTGGGTATCTGGTAAAACATTTAAGGATAAGAATGACGTTTTTGCCCTGAAATGAATCAAACAACCTTTTGCTCAATGCCTTCTCGTGCAAGGTAATTACTCCCTTGACAGATGAATTCTTCTTATCATCTGTAACTACATAGGTCTTGTGGAAATGGGAGATATACTCAAGGAACATATGGTAATTGTTTTCTGCCATCATCCCAAACTCTTGACGGTTAAACTCCCTCAGGGTTGATTCCCATCTTGAGTGTATCTCGTCTATCACAATAACGGTTTCTTCTCCCTTCCCCTCCTTGTGGCTGAACCCGAAAAAGAAGCAGCTCATGGTCAGGGAGAAGGCTAATAATAGCAGGAGAAGAGTAGCACAGGCATTCTTGCCTGTGGTTTTATTCATGGTCAGGGAGAAGGATAGCAATAGAGGGAGAAGGCTGAAGGCTGAAGGCTGAAGGCTACGGACTACAGAATACGGGCTGGCTTTGGTGCATGGAATGCACCCTGCGGCTTGAATTCCGCATTCCGCATTCCGCATTCCGCATTCTAAAAGCCAGAACCATAGGGGTAGGATGGGTAGGAATCCCAGCCACATCTTCATTCCCCAGAAGGCATCAAAAAGCTCCATACCTGGCAGCAGCTCTTTTGGAATAAAGATTACCATCCAGGCAGCATAAGCTATCAGGTATAGATAATGACAGACAATGCCTGTTATGATTAATCGCAGCCTCTTGTGCCAGGGAATCCGGGCAAGCACAACCATGCCTGAGAAGACTAATGCAAACGCCAATATCTGCCATAACCCAATCTTGACTGAGTCAAGCAGCACCCTTTTCCCATCAAGCAGCACCATCCCCCCGCTCGCTCCGCTATTAAACCCAAACAGGTTCAGGACAAATGATACCTGGGGACAAAGGAATGAGGAGCAGAATGTTGGATAGCCGACGGTCAGAGAGATACATGTTGAGGCAAGCAATAGGGCAAGGGATATGGTTAAAATCAGGATAGTGATCGGGGGTCGGGGGTCGGGGGTCAGGGATCGGGGGTCGGGGGTCGGGGGTCGGGGGTCAGAGATCGGAAGCCGGGATTCAGGGATTGAAACTTGAGATTCGCTTAACCCTTGAACAGTCTCCGATCCCTGATCCCTGATCCCTGATCCCTGATCCCGGACCCCTGACCCCTGACCCCTATCTTTCCGCCTCTGCCAGCTGCTTATCACCAGAAGCACTATAGCTATCGGAAAGATCCACATCAACGATCGATTCACTCCAGCCTGATACGGCTGAAAATTATCCTGTAGATACAGCCCCCACCAACAAACTACCATGAGCCATGAGCCGATTAGTCTTAATATTAATTGATACATTATTATTGCCCTCCTGCCAGCTATTATACAATCTTATGTTCCTATTTGAAATACTTCCGTAACTCCTCTCCTTCCTTGCCCTGTTCCACGAGATAAAACTCCACATTATCATTAATCTGTCCAAATTCCTTCCGTTCATAATGACAAATAGCCTTCTGCTTTTTCTGCTCAGTCATGATGTTCAAGACTTTCTGTTTGTAAATCGTGTCAGGATTTCCGATTAACTGCTCACCCTTGCTTTCAAGAATATAGACAAGTTCTAACTCATTATTATCGTTTTTTCTGGCAGCAATAAAATCCGGACATAACTTGTACTTTTGCCATCCTTGAATAGAGTACCAACCCCTTGAAACTTTATTGCGAAACCACCAGAGAATTTTTTCCTGTTTATCAAGAATATCACCAACTTTTTCTTCAAGTCTATTCATTGAAATAAGCTCAACATCTTCAAACAGGTAATACTTGTACGGGTTAGGCATCCGTCCGGCTACGATATTATCTTCATCGGGAATCCTGAATCCAAGTTTTTTATCATCTGATACCGCAAGGGCTATTTTATTAGAATTAAGATAGCCTATAAAAAGGCTTTCTTCTCCCTTTATCTTTACCTCTAAAAGCAAATTATATAGAAATGCCGATATATAGCCAAAGTTTTCTTCAACCTTTTCCTTGCCGATAGTTTTAATAAGTATTTCAGTGTGGACTGAGGCTAATTTTCGAGCATAAAAAGGATTTTCCGTCAATTCAGCATATCGTCGGGTTAAATAATCAATATTGATTTCTTTCATTTGGTTGACTTCTGAATCCTCGTACTTTGTAGCAACCCTGCTTTCTACATCCAGAGTTACAATAATTGACCGCCGTTCCTTTGTTTCATCACTGAAAGAGTCTTCTAACCGTTTTATAACCTCATTAGTAACGGTGAATGATGAATAATCGATAAATGGTTTAATGTCCATCTCGTAGGAAAAACGGCGTTTTCTATTCCCACTATCTATCATTACCCAGACAGGGAGATAAAACGCATTATCATATCCCCTGAACTCCTTGCGAATTTGCACTGTTTTTGTTTTGTTAATCGTTTCATTATCACTGACTTTAATCTTGGAAACAAGGTCTTCAAGTCCCTCTCTTTTGAATCCAGCGTCTACCTTCTCAAGAATTGATCGGGTATCACCCTTGGAATAATAAACAAAGCTTTCATCAAGTTCAGGCACACCTGTTTTTCTGGCAAAGGGTTGGCGAAGGATTCGACCAACAAGTTGGGTAAGTCCGTTATCTGAATTAACATTTGGAATAATACCGAGAATATAAGCAAATGAACAATCCCAACCCTCTCGCAAGGCATATTTAGTGATGATATATCTGATATTACAGTCCAAAGCAAAAAGATTTACATCTTCAATATCATTCTGAGAGCTGGTCTTAAGGGCTATTTCATCCGGGTTTATTCCAAGTTCGCCAAGAAACTCCTTGACATCCAAACTGTGGACAGTGTCTTTACCTCGTTGATCATTTCCTGTTGATTCAACTTGAATCAACGCTATAGGACGAATGTAAAGCCCTGAGTCTTGTCTGTACTCAATAGCCTTTTTTTCAAGCTTGTTCCTGTGCTCTTTGATTTCTTGCAGCATTGTTTTCCAGTCGTCTTCTTTTCGACCAGAAGGTGAAATAATATGCATATCTAATTTAACCATATCTTCGTTTTTTAGTTCAAGTCCGGTAATGGTAACAAGAATATTCATTTCCGCCTTTGGTGTAGCCGTGAGTCCCAGAACCATTTCAGGGTTGAGTCCATCAATGGTTTTCCGTGCCATATCAGAAAAGACTTTATGGATTTCGTCAATGATGATGAATGGTTTGGAAAGACGAATAGCGTTTCCAAGGCTTGTTTTTGCAATGGTCCCAATTACTGATGGCAGCATATCGAGATTCCGGCAATTTTTTTTCAGTTCTGCGTGAAGGTCAAAGCGGTTATCCTGTGGGAAAAAGCTCTCAAATCCACCAGAGTCTTGAAACACCTTGAGGGCTTCTTTTCCGTTTTGACGGCTGATGGATTGAATCATCACAAACAAGATAACCAGATTTTCCTCAATATCGTGGATGGTAAGCCGTTGCCCTTTTTCCAGAATCAGGGTTTTGTTTCCACTTGCCTGATCAAGGAGTTGCCTCAATGGGTTTGCCTTGTCGCGGAGTTTCTGCACGGTTTGGGAATAAATGGTTTCACTGGGGACAATCCAGACAACAAGTCCGCATCGTTTACGGGCAAAGATGTTTTGATATTCACGGATAGCTTCTACCGCAAGAAGCGTCTTGCCGCCGCCGGTTGGTACTTTCATGATAATACGGGGATAGTATTCACCAAGTCCGTTGGTACAGCGGTCTTTGTATTCCTTGCCCCCTGTCTGAAATGTCGTCTGTACCCAATTCAGGACATGCCGCATCTCAACAGGCAATGTCTTTTTGGCAGTATCGAAAGCATCCTTGGTTTCTCTTGCTTTGCCGTAAAATGATTTGAGTTCAGATACAACCTTGACCTGATAATCTTTTAGAAACACGCTACACCCCCAACCGTTGAAAGAGATTGTATGGTATGCCTACAAAATCAATGTTTTTCTCTTTCATGTAGTCTTCTTCAAGAAAACAAGCCGGGGCATACACGATGATTTTTTTCTTCGGATACATGGCAGTGATATTTTCAGCAAGGCTTAAATTAAGTGCCATGCGGGTCAGCTCATCAAAATCCTGTTTGTAAACCAAATAAATGACGAAATTGCTGTGTTCACCCACAAAATAAGATTCTTCATTAATGGCAGATTTGTTTCTGGGACTTTTCCCTGTGCAAAGATAATACACATATTCGGCAAATTGATTAAATGTCGGCAGGTTGCCGGAAAGCAGGGTTTCAGCGTCAATGGGAATGCCAACCTTGAAATATTGAAAGCCGGAATTGTAGCCATATTTTTCAATGGCTCGTTTTACTCGTTCGCGGGTAATGTCTTTGCAGATGTTTTTAGCAGGCTCGGCTATTGTTGCTTCGGACATTTGAATAAGAATACACTTACGGTTGCCGCCGTCTTCTTTGTTTAAGTCCATAACGGCGTGCATGGTGGTGCCGGAGCCGGAGAAGGAGTCGAGGATGATGGAGTTCCGATGAGTCGCAAGTTTGAGGATTTTTTTGAGAAGAGATACCGGCTTCGGCGTATCAAAAACTTTCTTCCCAGCAAAAAGTTCCATGAGTTCCTTAGTGGCCTCAGTTGCCGTTCCAATGTCATCCCAGATCGTGAATGTATTGGTGCCTTTCTCTTCGGCTTCTGATTTGAAACGCTTGTACTGTGGTTTTGATTTTCCCGTCTTCCCCCAAACGATACGGTTGTCCGCCAATGCCGCCAAAAAGTTTTCCTCGGTTGTCCGCCAATGCCGCCCTTGAGGGGGCCAGTATTCAAGGGCGGTGTTGGGGTTTACAATCGCATATGTAAGATTCGGTCGAATGTTCGGGGCATCAAATGGATCGGCCACCCAGTCCCCACGCGAATCGTTGTCAGGATTTGAAAACTTGGAATTGTCAATTTCCAACGAATTGAGTGTAAACAGCTCACGGTTCTTTGCATAACAAAAAGTGTAGTTATGAGACAAGGACACATCGATGTCGTTTTGGCTTGATTTTCGATGATTCCAAATAAAATCAGCAACAAAATTCCCCTCCCCAAACACCTCATCCATCACCATTCTCAAAATATGCTGTTCATTATCATCAATACTAATAAAAATCGCCCCATCATCCGCCAGCAATTCCCGCAAGAGTTTCAGCCTCGGCACCATCATACAAAGCCATTTATCATGCCGTGTCAAATCATCCTTACCCACTTCCCTGCCCATCCATTCCTTGAGCATAGGACTATTGACATTGTCGTTATAAACCCAGCCTTCATTTCCCGTATTATACGGCGGATCAATATAAATACATTTTATCTTTCCTGCGTATTGCGGAAGCAAGGCTTTCAGGGCAAGGAGATTGTCCCCCTCAATGATAAGATTGCCGTCCGCCTTTTTCGGTTGGAAATGCAGATTTTCCACCTCGTCTAATGTATGATACGGTATGGAAAGGTGGTGGTTCCAGATGATATTTTTAC
>JACQYP010000064.1 GCA_016208205.1 Candidatus Desantisiibacteriota bacterium
AGGAAGAGTTAGGACACCTGAGGGGGAGATTCCTGCATACGCAGGAATGACAGTGATATACGGTGTCAGTTCAGAACCGACAACCGTGAACGGTTACTAAAGCTTAAAGGATGATTCCTTCCCGAACACCGAAGATCGAACTTAAGATTACGAAGCGAGACGCTTCGTCTACTAATATGAGGTTGTAGTAATGTTAAAAAAGCTTTTTTATTGGATAGAGCATTTCAGAACACAGCCAAAAACTCTATTTATTGCCATGCTCGTGGTTATCCTTTCCCTGACATCTTCTGCCTGGTGGTGTTTTGCGGATAGACAGGCAGCAGTAGCAGTTATCCTTTCCTCAGATATTGCTCCTTACCAGCAAACCTGTCAGGGGTTTGAAGGGTTTTTTAAGCAACGGCAGATAGCCTTGCAGATATATAAGTATAATCTAAAGCACCAGAACACGGAAATAATTTATTCTCAAATAGAAAAGCAAAAACCGGATATAATCATTACCCTGGGTTCAAATGCATTAAAATCAGTTAGACAGAGAATAACACATATCCCTGTAGTGTTTTCCCTGGTGCTTAATCCAAAAGAGCTTGCCGGCTCAAATATTACCGGGGTTTCATTAAATATCTCCGGTAGAATGCAGTTGAGAAAGATAAAAATGTTTCTGCCATGGGTTAAAAAAATCGGAATGATTTATTCACCGGACACCATCCAGATGTATAATGAAATGTTGCAGGCATGCAAAGAGTCAGATTGCCGGCTAATCTCCCGTGAGATTAGCCAGGGAGAGGACATCTCTAAGGCACTTAAAGGTATCTCTAAAATAGATTGTTTTTTAATGACACCTGATCCGGACATATATTTCCCTAAGACAGTAGAATATCTACTGATAGAGGGATTAAAGGAAAAATTTCCGGTGATTGGTCTTTCTTCTTATTACACAAGAGCAGGCGCCTTGATCTCTTTCGAGTGCGATTATCAGGATATAGGGGCACAAACCGGGGAGATTGCCCTCTCGATACTTAATGGTCAGAGCCCGGATGCTATCTCCATTGCAGAACCGCAAAAGATAAGATTTTCTTTGAATCTGTGGACTGCTAAGCGATTGGGCTTAGAGATTCCTGAAGCAATTATCAAGCAAGCAAGTGAGGTTTTTGGGAAATGAAGGCTGAAGGCTATTCCTAAACACCTTCAGTCTTCAGCCTATCCCACCTGAGTAGTGAGGAGCTTTTATGCAATTTGGAATTGATAAAAAAATCAACTCTTTATTTATCTTATCAGTTATCATTATGGGAACAATCCTTGGCTCTTGTTTTCTCTATCATGAGGAACAAGCCCTTCTGTCTGAATTTGATGAGAGGGCAAAGGCATTAGTTAATAGTTTGGCCTCAAACAGTGAATATTCGATTCTGTTTGGGAATCAGGAAATGCTTTCTAAGACAGGCAAAACGGTTATAAGACAAAAAGATGTTATTTTCTGTGAAATCAAGGATAACCAAGGGGAAATTCTGTTTCAGGCAGGAACAAAGCAGGGCAGATATATCAAGAAATTTACCGCTTCTATTCAGAGTGAGAGGTTTAGAGAAGGGACACAGGAGGAGATGTTTTTAAGTACAGCTGAAAAAGAGACAAAAGAGACCCAGGAGATTGGTAATGTATGTTTAATCTTTTCCCTTGCCGGCATAAAACAAAGATTAGAGGATATGAAACATATTATCAGCTTAATAGTTATATTTTCTGTCCTTTTTACATCCATAGCCATTACCTTATTGGTTAGACTCATATTAGGCAGGCCAATTAATAGACTGCTTATGGGTACGAAAATAGTTGCTAAGGGCAATTTTGACTATCATGTGCCTATTAAAAGCAACGATGAAATTGGGCAATTGACCAGGTCATTTGATCAAATGACAGAAGAGTTAAAGATCTTCCGTGATAAACTTGTTAAATCGGAAAAGCTTGCTGCTGCCAGTCAAATCGCCTCTGAAGCCGCACATGAGATAAAGAATCCATTGGCAGTAATCAAAGCCGGCATCTATTTTTTGAAAAAAATCCTGATAGATGCGCCAAACACGGTGCAGAATACCATCTTGCAGATAGATGGGGCAGCAAATAGAATTACCTCTTATATAGATGACCTGCTGAACTTTTCAAAGCCGCCGGTGCTTAACCCAATATCGGTTGAGATAAATGAGGTGCTTGAGGACTCTCTAAAAGAGCTGTCTCAAGAAATATTCTCAGGTATAAAGATAATCAGGGATTTTGCACCTGAGCTGCCCTTGATAGAAGCTGATCCCCAGCGTCTCAAACAAGTATTTACCAATCTTATTAAGAATGCCTCAGAAGCTATGAAAGGAAATGGGGAGTTAAGAATTAAGAGTGAAAAGGGTCCCATAATAATCATCTCTGATACCGGAGCGGGAATATCAGAGCAGGACATGAAACATATCTTTGACCCGTTTTTTACCACCAAGGGCAAGGGCACAGGTTTGGGACTGGCTATAGTCAATCGTATTATCGAGGCACATAAAGGAAGCATTGAGGTTGTTAGTCAGCCTGGTTGTGGCACAAGCTTTATTATTAAGATGTAAAAAGGTAACTACTCAGGTTGTTTAGGCTGTAGGCTGTTAGACTGTAGTGCCCTCGTCAATCTTAAAATGACGGTAAATGGGTAGTAGCAACTCCCTGCATTCGCAGGGACAAGCCCCTGCATTCGCAGGGACAAGCTTTAGGTTGCGTTTTGTCCCCCGCTGTCGAGGCCAGGGGGTGGGAAAAAATACTGCCTGTAATGGGTCAGTGAACGGTAGGGAAACTACCAAGTGCATCATTGCGAGCGACCAAAAGCCTTTAGCTGCGAGCGAAGCGAAGCAGGAAGCAATCTTGTCGCCGATTGCTTCGTCGCCAGTAGCTCCTCGCAATGACACTCTGGTACCCACTGTTCACTGACCCATTACCCACAGAGACATAGATGAAATGTATGAAAATTTAATGATATTATTAATTTCTGCATATATTGCTGACTTGATTATAGGGGATCCCCAGTGGCTGCCACATCCTGTCCGGTGGATGGGCAGGCTGATAGGATTTCTGGATAAAAGATGGAACAAGTGTCCTATTACACTTGGTAAAGAAGAATCCTCTGGAAAAGCTGTTGACTGGTTTATGAGAATAAAGGGAATAGCCCTTGGTCTGATAGTTATTGGCACAAGCATTTCTCTGGCATATCTATTCATAGAGGTTTTGGGTAAGATTCATCCATTGCTCGGGGCAGCGGCATGGATATATACAGCCTACACCACCTTTGCCATAAAAGACCTGTGGGTTAAGGCAAAGGCTGTCTTGGAAGAATTAGAAACAGGCTCGATAGATATTGCCAGAGACAAGCTTTCTATGATTGTAGGCAGGGATACGCAGCAGCTACAGAAGGATGAGATTATTACAGCTACAATAGAAAGTGTAGCAGAAAGTACGAATGATGGGGTTATTGCCCCGTTATTTTATCTAATACTGGGTGGGACTGTGCTTGCCATTGCCTATCGGGCAATAAATACCCTTGATTCTATGGTTGGCTATAAGAATGAAAGATATATAAACCTTGGATGGTTTTCTGCACGATTAGACGATGCAGCAAACTTTATTCCAGCCCGAATCTGCGGTTTTTTGATCCCTGTATCATCCTTTCTTCTGGGTAAGGGTTTTTCTTCCTCTTTTAAGATTATGCTTCGTGACCATAAAAATCATGCCTCACCAAATAGTGGCATCCCGGAGGCAGCTATGGCTGGTGCATTAAAAATAAGATTGGGCGGGGATGCATGGTATAACGGACATCTTCATAAAAGACCGTTTATGGGTGAATCAGGAAGGGAAGTTGTACCAAGCCTTATTAATCAGGCATTGATCATCTGTTTTGTCAGCTCATTTCAGTTGATTGTTATTGGGGTGATTATTATGAAAATTTTTTACTGCGAAGGACATTGATGGGTTTCACCCATCCTACTTTCTCTTTTGCCTCTTGTAGGATGGGTTAAGCGGAGCGCAACCCATCATGCGGAGCTCTAACCTTGAACCGTGAACCAGACACCCGAGAGTTACTCTAACTTTCGTGATTTCGTGATAAGACTACCACAAGGAGAATCAAATGGAATGTATTTTTCGCAGAGATTCTATGTCTGTAAAGATAGGCAATCTTATCATAGGTGGGAAACAGCCTGTATCTGTTCAATCGATGACCAAGACCGATACCCGGGATATTCCGGCTACTATTTCACAGATTAAACAGTTAGAAGATGCCGGGTGCGAAATAATTAGGGTTGCTGTGCCTGATATGACAGCTGCTAAGTGTCTCGGGCAGATTCGCAGCCAGATTAATATCCCAATAGTTGCTGATATTCATTTTGATTATCGCCTGGCCATAGAGGCAATCAGGCAGGGTGTGGATAAATTAAGATTAAACCCTGGAAATATTAAAGATACAGGAAAGGTCAGTCTTATATGCCGTGAGGCTAAAAGATTTAACATCCCTATTCGTATTGGGGTAAATAGCGGCTCTGTTGATAGAAAAAGATTCACAGAGATAACACCTCAGGCAATTGTAACCTCAGCCATGGAGCATATATGCCTTTTAGAGGAATGTGATTTTACTAACATCGTTGTTTCCTTAAAAGCATCCTCTATCCCTCTAACCATTGAATCATATAAACTAATGTCAGAAATGACCTCATATCCATTTCATATTGGTATCACAGAGGCAGGTCCGATTCGCTCTGGAGGTATCAGGTCTGGTGTGGGCATAGGAATACTATTGTCCATGGGCTTGGGGGATACTGTCAGGGTTTCACTCACCGCTGATCCAATAGAAGAGGTTTATGCTGCCTATGAAATCCTTCAATCCCTGAACCTGCGAAGGCATGGAATTCAACTGGTCTCTTGTCCTACATGTGGCAGAACAGAGGTGGATCTTCAAAAAATCGTTTACTTGCTTGAAGATAAGCTAAGGGTTATAAAAAAACCTCTTCATGTAGCGATAATGGGTTGTGTTGTTAATGGACCCGGCGAGGCATCTGAGGCAGATATAGGGGTAGCCTGCGGCAAGGGCGTTGGTCTCTTGTTTAAGAAGGGAATGCCTCTTTATAAGGTGCCGCAAGAAGGGATTGTTGATGCATTGATGGATGAAATTAGTCAGATTTAAGGGTACTGCATTACTTACATCTTGAATTTTTCTCCAAGATAAACCTTTCTTGCTACCGGGTCATTAACCAACTCATCTGCTGCCCCGGACAAGAGTACCTCACCATCATAAATGATATAAGAACGATCTGTTATCTGGAGTGTTTCACGGACATTGTGGTCTGTAATCAATACGCCAATACCCTTACCTTTGAGCCTGCCGATTATATGTTGTATCTCTGAAACCGCAATCGGGTCAATTCCAACAAACGGCTCATCCAACAATAAGAACTTAGGCTGCGTCACAAGTAATCTGGCTATTTCACACCTTCGCCTTTCGCCGCCGGAGAGGGTATCGCCTTTTTGTCTAATAATATGTTCAATATTGAACTCATTTAACAAAGCCTCACACCTTTCTTTCTGCTCTTTTCGGGAAAGATGCGTTGTTTCCAGAATAGCCATCAGGTTTTGTTCAACCGTAAGCCCTCGAAATATGGATGCCTCTTGCGGCAAATAGCCAATACCGCTTTGAGCCCGCCGATACATAGGGAATGCAGTAATATTCTGCTCATCAATCCATATATGCCCGGAATCCGGTGTAATCATCCCCACGGTCATATAGAATATGGTTGTCTTGCCGGCACCATTTGGTCCAAGCAAGCCTACAACCTCACCGGCGTTTACCTCTATATCAACACCTTTTACCACACATCTGCGGCCATAGTGTTTGATTAAGCCTTTAGTTTTTAATAAAGCCATACTCTTTATCCCTGACTTATTGTAATTACTCAGGAGTAGTTACCAAAAAATCAAGGGGCAGACACACAGGTCTGCCCCCTACAATCACATGTTTTAACCTGTCCCCTACTGATTGGTGGAATAGGAATTTCCCTTTCGCAGAGGGGTGTTTCATAACAGCAGGATTGCTCAGAAAGGAGGGCAGACACAGGGGTCTGCCCCTACAAAACTAAAACAACCCAACTACCTTCCCATCCTCATCAATATCTATCTTTGTCCCGGCAGGAACAGATGGAAGCCCGGGCATAGTTCTCATATCACCGCAAAGTGGGTACAAGAAACCTGCCCCAACAGATGCCCGAATATCCCTGACAGTCAGGGTAAAGCCCATGGGTCTACCCTTAAGTTTCGGGTCATGAGACAGGGAGAGATGCGTTTTTGCCATACATATTGGCAGCTTATCATAGCCCTGCTCTGTGAACATCTTAATCTTTTGCTCAGCCATCGGTGCATAGGTAACATTAGATGCACCATATATCTCACAGGATATTCTCTCTATCTTTTCCTTGATAGAGATATCTAATGGATAGAGGAAATTAAAGCTACTCGGCTTTTCTGTTGCCGCAACCACTGCCTTAGCCAGCTCAATTGCTCCATCTCCACCCCTTGCCCAATGTTCAGTGGGTACTGCATCATCTGCTCCGGCATCCATAGATTTCTTACGAATAAGCTCAATCTCTTTATCTGTATCGTCTGTAAAGCGATTGATGGCAACAACCACAGGCACACCAAAGAGCCTCATATTCTCTATCTGCTTCTCTAAATTTACACACCCTTTTTCTAAAGCATCAAGGTTTTCTGTAGTTAGTCCAGGATCAAGTGGTTTACCGGCTACTACTGTAAAGTTTCCAGAATGCATCTTCAAGGCACGAACAGTAGCCACGATAACAACTGCATCCGGTTTTAAGCCTGAATATCGGCATTTGATATTCATAAACTTTTCTGCCCCCAGATCCGCACCAAACCCACTCTCAGTTACAGTATAATCAGCTATCTTTGTGGCTATCTGGTCAGCAACAATAGAACTATTGCCATGGGCAATATTGGCAAATGGACCCGCATGAACAATGGCTGGTGTACCCTCCAATGTCTGCATTAGGGTTGGTTTGATGGCATCCCTGAGCAAGACGCACATAGCACCGGCACATTTCAGGTCTTCAGCTGTAACCGGTTTTCCATCATAGGTATTGCCAATAACAATCTTACCAAGTCTTGCCCTTAAATCATGCAATCCTGTAGTCAGGGCAATAATTGCCATAATCTCAGAGGCAACGGTAATATCAAATCCTGATTCCCGTGGTTGTCCATCGTCTTTGCCGCCAAGCCCAATGACAATATTTCTTAAAGAACGATCGCTGACATCAACCACCCTTCTCCATGAAATACTTGATGGGTCAATATTCAATGGATTGCCCTTAACCAGACTGTTGTCAATAAAGGCAGCCAATAAATTATGTGCCAGACCCATGGCATGAATATCGCCTGTAAGGTGCAGGTTAAAATCCTCCATAGGCACAACCTGAGAATACCCACCACCGGCAGCACCACCCTTTATCCCGAATACAGGACCAAGCGATGGCTGACGAATGGCAATAATGGCATTTTTGCCTATCTTGGTCAAAGCCATACCCAGACCAACCGTGGTCGTGGTCTTGCCCTCACCAAGTGGTGTTGGAGTAATGGCAGTTACATCAATATACTTGCCTTGAGGCTTATCCTTAAACTTATCCCTTACCTCTAAGACTATCTTTGCCTTGTACTTGCCATAAAGTTCAAGGTCATCCTCGTCCAGCCCTATCTTTTTGGCTATCTCCATAATGGGCTGCATCTTACACGCTTGAGCAATCTCGATATCAGTTTTCACGAAAATTACCTCCTGAAATATAATATTGATAAAGACATCCTGGATAGATATCTCTACCCGTGATTTTTTACAAATCACATTAAGTGAAATTATACCATCAAATATAGGAAATGTCAAGTAATTTTGTAACCGTTCACGGTTGTCGGTTCGAGAGCGTTGCATAGCCTCTCCCATAGAATCTATGGAGGAGGGTGGTTCCCAAGAAGAAAATTTGTCATAGTATGCTTCTGCTTGACATTTTTGAGTACCATAAGTGTTTTCAAAGGGTCATTTATCAATATATACAAAG
>JACQYP010000065.1 GCA_016208205.1 Candidatus Desantisiibacteriota bacterium
AGTAATTGAGGTTCCGAGCGTTAAATCTGATATTGCCTGTCAGGATATAGGTTACATCAGAATTACTAATTTTACTCAAAAGACACCCAAAGAGTTTGAGGATGCCCTGGTAAAATTGGAAAAAAAGGGGATGCAAAATCTTATTATAGATTTAAGGAATGATCCCGGCGGTTTATTGGAATCAGCTATAGATGTTGCAAACAATCTCCTGTCAGAGAATGCCTTGATTGTTTCTATTGCCGGCAGGCAGCAAGAGATGAACAAGGAGTTTCGGGTTACAGGGAATGGATTGTATAGGAATAATCCGATTATTGTTCTGTTAAATGAGGGAAGTGCCAGTGCCTCAGAGATAGTGGCTGGAGCTATTAAGGATAATAAACGGGGTCTGACCCTTGGCGTAAAGAGCTATGGTAAGGGCTCTGTACAGACGGTGCTCCCATTATCCGACGGTTCCGGGATTGCCCTGACTACAGCCAAGTATTTCACCCCTTCGGGCGTATGTATTCATGGGAAAGGGATTGTCCCTGATGTGATTGTTGAAATGCCGGAGATTACATCTAAGGATCAGGAGATGTGGCTGAAGTTAGACGATAGCACATCCTTAAAAGAGTTTGCAAAAGAACATTCAACCTACACAGATGAAGATATTAAAAACTTACAAAAATCTCTGGCTAAAAATGGGATTGAATTAAGTGAGATTATTCTTAGAAGGGCAGTAAATATTGAAATAGGCAGGCTTAATGTAGGCAAGGAAATAGTTTGTGACCTGAAATGTGACTCACAATTGCAGCGGGCAGTTGATATCCTTGTTGCAACCAAGCTATTGCAGCATAAGTAAATAAAAGTTGATGACTTGCTCTCTTAGCCTCTGAACCTTTGAACCATGTGAACCTGAGTAGTTACTATTAAATCTGTGGAATCTGCGTAATCTGTGGATAAAAATCTATTGCAATTTATGCTTGACAAATGTTAATATCTATGGTAATATTTTTAGTAATAGAAGTTTGTCTGGTGTTATTGGAGGAATGGGATGTTGTTTGGCGGCGGAAAAGGTTCTGTAGGCTTAGACATTAGTAGTGATGCTGTTAAGGTTGTCCGATTAAAAAAAGTAGGCAACAATGTTGTTTTGACAGGAATCGGGTTAGAAAAGATTGCTCCAGAACCATTGGATGAGGATGCAGTTGGCGCAAAGCATGAACTGACAGTAAAGGCTATTAAAACAATGCTTTATAATAATGGCATTGATGCCAAAAAAATTCGCACATCTGTTTCAGGGAATTCTGTGGTAGTAAGATATGTTAAATTGCCGCATATGAGCGCGACAGAGTTACGGGATGTTATCAGATTTGAGGCTGAGGAACATATTCCCTTTGATATTGAACATGTGATTATTGATTTTCAAATAATAAAAGAGATGATTGAAAAAGATGAGAGGATGATACTTGTCCTACTGGTAGCTGCTAAGGAAGAGCTTATTTACGATCATATGGAGATATTGCAGCGATCCGGGTTAGAGACGCTTCATATTAATGTAGATACCTTTTCAGTAGAGGATGCTCTGGTAACAGGCGGAAAAGAAGAAGAGGTAGTGGCATTAGTAGATATCGGGGCAAGGATGACAAACATTAATGTAGTAGAAAATAAATGTTCCTGCTTTAATCGAGATATTTTGGTTGGCGGGAATGATTTTACTGAGACAATAAAAAGGGAGCTGGGTGTAAACTTTTTAGAAGCAGAGCAGATAAAGGAGGCAGAAGGGGTAATTATTCAGAGTGAAGATTTATCGGCAGGGACATATTCTGAACGAATATCTCATATCTCTTATGCCATTGAGTCTGTAGGGGCAAGGCTTTTGGATGAATTAGAGCGGTCGTTTGCTTATTATTATACCCAATTGCCTGTATATCGTAAAAATATCGATAAGGTGTTTTTAAGCGGAGGAACGGCAAGATTAAAGAACTTAGATGAGTTTTTGGCAAGTGGTCTTGGTATTCCAGTAGTTGTTGCTGATCCTTTTGTCAATATAAAAATAGCTCCAAAGGTTAATGTAAATATTATCAAGAAATACAGTTCTGCATTTACTGTAGCCATAGGATTAGCTTTAAGGGGGCTGAAGTAATGACTAATATAAACCTGATGCCTCCAGTTCTCTTAGCAAAAAAGAAGATACAATGGAGAAATATTTTAGTCATAATAGTATTGTCTGCCTTTGTGATTATGATAGGGTTCCTCTGGAGTAACCAACTGCTTGAGGTTAAGAAAAAAGAAGAAAAATTAGAAGGCTTAAAGGCTGAAATAGCTAAATTACAGCCGTATCTAACAGAAATTAGAGCTATTGAGGTAGAGATTGAAGAGCTTAGAAAGAGGCTTGGTATTATCACTCAATTAGACAAAGATAGGTTTATCTGGGCAAAGCTCTTTGATCAGATGACTAATTGTCTGGTTCAAGGTGTCTGGCTTGAAAGTCTATCTAACCCCAGCGGTAAGGATCTGCAAATGACTGGCAAGGCAATGGATAATTTTTCTATTGCAAACTATATGCTTAAGCTTATGGAATCAGGGGTGTTTACTAATGTTAATATTGCCAATATTAATAATATTATGATTGGCAAGTATCCGGCGAGAAGTTTTCAACTTGGTTGTACGCATAATATTTAGGAAAGGTTTACGGTTGTCGGTTTACGGTTCATTCTCTTAACTTCTGAACCGTAAACCGATAACTGTGAACCGTGAACGGTTATAATATTAATACAAAGATTAAAAACGCCCTGTATGTGGTGTTTTTATCTGGAGAAAATGGATGAAGCTTTCACAGGAAGAATTAAAAGCTGCAGGGTTAATTATTGTCTTTATAGGACTTACCATCTTTGCTTTTATAAATTATGGTTATAAACCACTTCAGATAAAATCCACAGAATTGGATAACGAGATAATGGCTAAAACTAATGAATTAAAACAAATTCAGGATGTTGTAGCCAACTTAGAGATAAGAAAGGCAGAGGTAAGAAAGCTCCGTGAAGAGCTTTCTTATGTGGAAACAAGGTTACCTAAAGAGGTAAATATGCCTGAATTGATAAAAACAATTACTACTCTTGCCCAGGAGAATCATGTTGATTTTTCTACCTTTGTTCCATCTGGTCCATTTAACAAAGATGTTTATGCAGAGATCCCGATTAGTCTATCAACCAGGGCTACCTATCATAATTTTGGAAAATTTCTTGCAGCAATTGGAAATCTTGAGAGGATATTGACACCGTCAGGTGTGCAGATAAATTATTTGACACCAACCAAGGAAGATGTGTCAACCATATCTGCAAATATGGTTATTACTGCGTTTGTGTATAAAGCTAACCCGTAACCGTTCACGGTTGTCGGGTCACAGTTCACAGTTTTTTAGTAAACTATGCAACAATTAATACAGAAGTATTATAGGCTGAAAGTGAATAGACCGTAGACTATTAGGAAAATAAAGACAAGAGAGATTATTTTCCAAGCCTACAGTCTAACAGTCTATACCTAACAGCCTTCAGATAGTAGGGACAGAGCACTACCTTCTGTTTTTTTGTAGCAGTGAACCGATAACTGTAAACCGTAAACGGTTATCTTATTGCAAACTTGATTTATTTGGGTATATTTGAATGCTTTGTTAGGGTGAATAAAGATGTGGCAATTAATAAGTAGAGTAATAATGGTCAATATGGTGGCAATGATTGTTTGCAGTGGGTGTACTCTGCAAAAGCCGAAAGAGGTAGCCGTGTTACCACCACAGATATTGCCTGAACCATTGAAAGAAAAACCGATAATCCCACAATATATCTATCAGAATGCTAATAGTCGGGATCCCTTTGTGTCCCTGATCGTTGATAGTGGACAAATGGTTCAGGAACAAAAGGGTAAGATACCTACTGTAGATATCACTGAACTTGCTTTGATTGGTATTGTCTGGGATAAAAAGGATACCATAGCATTGGTTCGTGGTCCAGGTGGGAATACATTTATCTTAAGGTATGGTATACTCTTTTATGGAGATTATCCTATTACGGGTGTACGCGGAAAGGTTCTTAATCAAAAATGTATTTCCTTGTTCCAGATTGATAAAATAGTTACTATAGGGCTTGATGCATCTGACACGAAGGTGGCAATAAGGGGTATGAACATTCCTGTAAAGCAAGAGCATTTATTATCAAAAGAAGATCTCTCAAAGCCAGAAAAGCAAGAAATAATGAAGGCATTTGCCTCTGGATTTGGAGAAGGTCTGGCAAAAGAGGCTGTGAAGCAACAGGGAAAATAGTGAAAGCAGCGCACAGAATACAGAATGTTCTGACTTCTGAACTTTAACTAAATTAAAAACAAGGAGTTATAATTCCTTGTCCTATATAATAATGAAGGGGTGGTTGAAATTGAAAAGGCTATATCAGATTTTTATGGCAATATGCATCTATGCTGCATTGATATCTACAGCAGGAGCAGAGATTAATTTATTAGATGTCCATATTGAAAAGTTACAGGATAGAATCAATATAGTATTTGTTGGTGATGCAGCCATAACGGATTATGACTCGGTAACACTAACTGAGCCTCCGGCAATAGTTATCGATATACCAAAAACTATTTGTACCCCAAAAGAGATATCTGTCTCTTCGGAATAACCAGGGTTCAGGTAATCCAACAAAAAGGAAATCAGACAAGGATAATTATTGGACTGATAAAATCTATTCCCTATTCTGTTAACAAGATTCCTAATGGGCTTGAAGTAAGTATTACAAACCCATATTCTAATTATTCTATTTGCGGAATTGACATCAAGGAAGAGGATGATCGAAGTATAGTAGCTATTTCTACTGATGGGGCACCTCAGTATAAATATTTTGAAATGCTGAACCCACCCAGGATTATTATTGATTTTCTCAATGCCACCTCGGATAAGGTGAAGGATCTGAGGGTTGATGGTAAGTATGTGACAGGCATTAGTGTTGGGCAAAAAAATATTGACCCAATAAATGTAGCCAGAATAACGGTTGAAACAAAAGAATCGGTTCCATATTCAGTTTCAACTCAAGGGAAAATCGTACTTCTTACACTTAAGAAATATGAGGCTGAAAAACCTGAGGCTACTGTAGAGAAAAAGGACACAAAAAAAGATGCGGTTGAGTCAAAATCCTCCCAAACAACGGTAAAAAAAAGAACCTCTAAAACAGAAAAAGATAAGCAAAGATATGTTACCTCTAAAAAGCGGGTGGCATCACAACCAAAGGTAGCTGTTCCTAAAACTATAACAGAAAAACCTGTAACTACAGGACAGACTATTTCTATGGACTTCAAAGATGCTGATTTGCTTGATGTCTTGCGATTGATTGCTCATAAGGTAGGTGTAAATATTGTTCCAGGTGCAACAGTAAAGGGAATAATAACCTTGCGATTAGATAATGTGCCGTGGGAAACAGCTATGGATATTATCTTAAAAACTCAAGGGTATACCTATTTCAAAGAAGGGAATATTATTCGTGTTGATACCAAAGAAAATCTTGTTGGTGAGACCATGACAAGGGTTGTTACTCTTAACTATGCTATGGCTAATGAGGCTGTCTCTATTGTAGCCGGTGCACTAACCCCTGTTGGAAAGGCTTGTGCTGATGTACGAACTAATGCAATTATTATTACAGATACTGTTGGTAATTTTCCACGGATTGAGCAACTGATAAAAGATATAGACACAGAGACCAAGCAGGTGATGATTGAGGCAAAGATTGTTGAGGTTTATCTGGATAAAACAAATCAATTGGGATTTATGTGGTCAATAAAGGATTTAGTAGAGGGTTTTCAAGCATCAAGTCTAATGACAGAAACTATGCCGGGTGGGGATAGGGGAGAGTTTATTTATAGAAAACTAACCAGTGGATATGATATTACTGGAATGATATCTGCTATGGTTTCTGAGGGTAAAGCGAATGTCTTGTCTTCTCCAAGGATTATGACCCTTCATGGAAAAGAGGCACATATAATGGTTGGAGAAGAGATTCCCTATCAGCAGACAACAACATCTCAAGCAGGGATAGTTCAGTCCAATGTTGTCTTTCGTCAGGTTGGGGTGCAGCTTACAGTAACCCCATTTATTAATCCCAATAATTGTGTTACACTCACAGTAAGACCAGAGGTAAGCAGCTTTAAGGGATGGGCATCTCAAACACCTATTCTTTCTAACAAGTCATCCCTGACCCAGTTATTGGTCAAGGATGGAGAGACTGTAATTATTGGTGGAATAATAGATGATCATGGCTCAAATAAGACAAGCAAGGTGCCGATTTTTGGTGATTTGCCCTTTATTGGTAGTCTTTTCAGGTTAGATATGAGTGAGAATCGAAAAACAGAATTGGTTATCTTTATTACCCCTCATATTCAGAAGAGTACCAAATAATTGACAGACTATCATTCGGGCGAACATATAGGTTCGCCCCTACCTCGCAAATTATAATCTGCATCTGATCAACCTGTCAGGCAAGAATGCTTGACCTACTACCTGCCATTGTCAAGGAGCATAAACTATGGGTATTCAAAATAAAACCGAAGCAGGGATGAGTTTTGTTGAATTGATGATTGCCGGGCTTCTTTTATTAATTGTTGCCCTGGCAGCATCCACAACCTTTATGAGCAGTTCTCATACGATAATTAAATCATGGGATGAGTCCGTTGCTGTGGCAAGGGCACAGCAACTGTTGGAAGAGGTAAAGGGGCTTAAGTATGAGTATATTCATCAGGCTGCTACAGCAAGTACTCACGCAGCTCACCTCCATTTGAGTGTTATTAATCCGGTTATAATAGGTACTGGAGCTACAAGTGTTGAGACGCAGGTAAGGGTTATTGCTCATACCGAGGATAATTATGTTGCTACTGGAGATAGCTTTGGTACATGGACAATTACATGGAAGCCTGAGGATGGGACAAATACATCAGTCGAAAATAGCCTTAACGGATCTGGCGGAATCTTTGCCGGTACTATAGCTCTGACCACAGAAAACCCCAGAACGAAACGATTGTTTGGTATGCTTTCTGTTGGTAGCAACGGTAGTGCTTATGGTACAAGCACACGACTAATGATCTTTCCTGCACAAGGTGAATCCATTGCAGAAAAGGATATGATGGGGACAATGACCATGAGTGCAAAGTTTATCGATGATGCAGCGGATAATCTTCCTACCGATATCTTTCCTGATGATTATAAGCAAGTTGCTGTTACTGTTACCTGCGGGAAATCAGGCGGGAAGAGTAGCTTAAGGTCTTTGACTACCATTATTGCACCAAAGCCGGCATCGTATTATTAATCAGGCTGTTAGACTGTAGACTATTAGGTTGTTAGGAAAAACAACAGAAACAGATTCTCTCCTTTCTCCTGATAGCCTTCAACCTTCTTAGCCTTCCTCTTAACAGTCTAATAGTCTACAGCCTATCCCTGTATTTACAGGGACAAGTCTACCTGAGTAGTTATTTATAGGCAATAGGACAAACAATATGAATAAAAGATCAATGTCTGGATTTACCCTTATTGAGTTATTATTAGCTACCGTTGGATTATCTGTAATCATGTTATCTATTTATGCCCTTTTTTCCGGTGGGGTAAAAAGCTGGACAACCATGGAGCCTCAATTAACCATGCGTCAGGAGACAACCAATGCCCTCTATGGAAAGGCAGGTGACAGATCAGGTGGAATAGCAGGCTCTTTTCAGTCTGCCCGATTATTGCTTGATGGGATTTCTGTTGGCACAACAACAGAAACAGCATATGCAAGAGGTCTTAATCATGGAACAATAAGTTCAAGTGTGATTTATTTTATAAAGGACGACAAGCAGCAGGTAGGAATAAATACACCACCAGGAATATTTAGTCCAACCGAGGATGAGGTTGTTTGTTATTATTCGGTAAAGGACAAGCCTGCTGTAACATATTCCTCATGGTCATTGAAAAGGGATGTCTATGATTCAGGAAGTATGACTATGGTATCATCCAAGGTTGTGCTGAAAGAAATAGGCGATACAGAAAGAGTGTGTACGCTATGCAATGGTATCGGCACCTGTTCTGCTTGCAATGAAACCGGCAGGGCATATAACATATTTACCTATTACAATAAAGCAGGGCAGGCAATAACCTCAGACAATCTTGTTGCGAGTATAGCAGCAAGAGATATTGCCTATATTAAAATAGACATCCAGAGGGATATTGATTCTGACCATGATCATCGATGGGGTGAAGACCCTGTTGATTACAAAAATAATGATGGGGATACAAGGATTGATGAGGATAAACCAATGGATTTAAGCCTGCAAACCAAGATATTCCCAAGGATGTTGTGGAAGACTACACCACAGTAGTAACCGCTTTAGCTAAGGCAGCGAAAAAGCGAAAGCAAGTAAGCTTTCGCACTCCAAAATCTGTGGAAATCTGTGTAATCTGTGGATTAGGTTACAATTTTTCCAGCAACTCTCTTGTACTTTTCGTATAAACATGCTTTGGTCCGAGTGTGTGTTGAAAGATGCTCAGGCTATTCTTCAGGTATTCCTTTCCTTTTTCTATCTCTCCAAGTGAGTAAAAGGATAATCCAATATACTTCAGGGATAGGGCTATGTCTGGATGATTGTCTGTTTCCAGAATCTTACGATTAATGGATAATGCCTGTTCAAAATATCCAATAGCTTTTCTATATTCTTTAAATCCATACCATGCAAGCCCTAAGTTATTAATCGTCTGAATCATGCATGGATGATCCTGTCCAAAGCTTTTACCAAGGATGGTTAAGCCCTGTTCATAGCATTTAATTGCCTGAGAATAGTCTTTTAGCAGGTAGTAGGTTAATCCAATATTATTCATGCTCTGACCCACCAGAGGGTGTTTTTCTCCCCCTTTCCCCCATATTCGAATATTTATTTCCAGTGCCTCCTGATAATATTTTTTCGCATCCTCATACCTTTCAAGGGAGCACAAGGATAGGGCAATATTATTCAAGATACAGGTAATTCGGGAATCATTTTCACTCAAGATTCCTTGAAATACAGAAAGGGACTGTTGATAGTAGAGAATTGCTTTTTCATATTCACCAAGGGAAAAACAGGATATAGCCAGATTGTTCAGATTACCTGCAATATCAAGAGGGTCTACCTCTGGAAGGTTATAGGTTATTGCCAGGCTTTGTTCAAAGTATTTAACAGCTTTCTTGAATCGGCACAGGTTATCCCATGCAATTCCCAGATTATTTAAGTCATGTGCAATATATGGATGATTTTCAGGAAAGCTCTTAGAATGGATAGACATAACTTGTTCAAAACATTGAATTGCCCGGATGTAATCTCCGAGGAATTCGTTTGTTCTGCCTCTCATGTATAAATACTCCGGGTTATCCGGGTCAAGCTGGCTTGCCTTTTTATAGCTGGCCTCAGCCTGCTTAAATGCCATCTGGATAAATTTAATATTTCCGAGACAATAGTTAATCCCTGCCCTTTCCTTGTTTTTCCTTCCCTTCTCATCCTCTTTCAAAAATAGTTCTGCCTCAAAATAATCTCTTGTATCAAGCCCATTTGCTATCTCTAATATACCCTTTTCAGACAAAAACTGCTCCACCTCTATAGCAGCCTGTTTTAGATCAGCAGCAAGCCTTGTTTTTTCACGAATTGCCCTATTCAGGGAGCCGCTTTTTTTAAGCAGCCATGTATCCAATTTTTCCAACCTGAGGACAATATCCGGGGCAAGGTCATTATAATTAATGACCATCATATAGTTGCCTTGCAGCACCTCTGTTGTCTCTTTTTGCAGATCATCCATAGGAACAAATTTATCCAACACAGATTTTGAATCTTGAGCAGAAGTATCAAAAGTACAACAGATTATAAATAGATAACAAAAGATAACGGATTGCCGGTTCATATTTTTCTCCTGGAATATTTATCACGAAAGGCACGAAAAGCACGAAAAAGTTCTAAAAGATTATTAATTTTCGTGTATTTCGTGGTAAATCCTAATTTCTCTTTACTTCGGATTAATCCTTATCCAGAACTCCTTGTTCCTGGTATATGGTTGAGACTTGAATCCGAGCACTGCTTCCCAGCAGTGGAGGTCTCTTTTGATTGAGCAGCTTGCCTCATTTACATGGCTGCTTTTAAGACAATAGTATACAGCAGATTGAATCGAGGTTTTTGAATTTAACCTGAGAAAGCTCTGCATCGTTGCCTCCCATGTCGTATCTTTAAGATAGGTTGTCCCAATATTTGTTGAGCACAAGCTGTTTTGCAAGCAGATCAAGCCTTCAATGCTCTCAACCTTTCCTTGATTTGGATTAAAGCCAAGTTGAACAGAGGAATGTTTCCTTTTCCATAACCCATTAACAGCTGTGACCCTTGCTGTATTGGTCCCCAATTGTCTCCTTGGACGCAGGTCAATATCTGCCCATAACCTCAGGTTGTTGTCATTAGTTATCTGGAATAGCTCGGCAGCAAGCTTGTGTGCCATCAATTCGTCAGGATTGCTCTTGATGATATATCCAAGGTTCAGGTTTGTATTTCCTATTCTTTGTCTGAGGTTCAAATCCTCTCCATACCACAGAGAATTTTTTTTATCTCCTCCAAGCAGGATACCTGAGACAAGGGTTGTGGATTTGGTTAATCTATAATGGAGCATCCCGGATGCTGTTGCCTCTATTGTAACGCTTCCTGAGGCAGCATCTTTTTGAGCAATAGAGGAAAATGTGGTAAACCAGGGGGTATCTCCCCATCTATAGGGCTTTGTCTCAAACTTTACTGATGGGACTCCTCCTGTGGTTGTAACAAAGCTGTTGTTTTGCCAGCCGTATTTTTTTGCATAAACAAGCCTTAAGAGATAATTATCCATTGCTTGAGTAATAGCCAGATGTGATGTCGGTTCAAGAATAGATTGCCCGCCATGATAATCCCTTCTTACCTGCGGATCACTTAAGGCATTAAGGTGAAGCATTGTAGCCATATCTTTGTTTTGATACAAATAATCTGCCTCAGCCAACCACCTTTCACTGCGTGAAAGGTATGGTCGTTTTTGAGTCTCATTTATATGGTAAAGAAAAAGATCGCTTTTGTTATTTTTATTTTTAACTGTATGAGAAAGACCCTTGCCAATACCTCTTTTCTCAACATAATCAAGGAATAATGAACCCTTAGAGTCTTCAGAAAAAAGGTAGTTGTAGGTAGATTTTACTATATTACCATCAATATCTGCCCAGGATGGAACCAGCTCAATTGGCGGTCTGTTATCCTTAAGGGATTGTGAGTAATAAGGGAAATAAAAAAACGGGACATTTCCTATCTTAAAAACAATATTCTTTACCACTATCCTGTCATTGGGATAGAGCCTGAGGCTTGAGGCATAGATACCGTAGTGTGGTTTTTTCAGGTTGCAGCCTGTGATTATTCCATGGCTCAAGATAATATTTGATGTGCCCATCCTTGCCTGCTTAGCCTGCAGGAATAGCTTTCCTGTATCAATATATATCTCTTTTGCCTCTCCTTGTTTGTTAGGGAGGTTATAATCAAGACAGCTACATTCAATCGTCCTGGTTGGGTCAATTAATTTTACGCTTTCTGTGGCTGTCAGATCCCCTGTTTGTGTGTTCAGGCTTATCTCTTGTGCCTGTAGTGATAGTTCATTGCACCTTACAGTTACGCTCCCCTTGAGGTTTGCTGTAGTTTTCTGATACTGAGCATAATCTGCTTGTTCAACAATTATTTCCTCAGCGTAAATAAAAGGCACAAAGGCACAAAGGCACAAAGGCACAAAGGTACAGAGGCACAAAGGTACAGAAACAAACCTCAATTTTTATCCTCCGTGGACAGTAGACGAAGCGTCTCGCTTCGTAATCTTAACAGATTACATCAAAACTTAAATCCCTTTCTGGTCAGAAGTGTCATAACGGCATCAACCACCTCCGGATCATAAAGAATGCCCTTATTCTTTGTTATCTCTTCGATGGCAGTATCAATGCCAAGAGCCGGACGATATGGACGATGAGAGGTAATTGCCTCAAGTACATCTGCAACCGTAAGTATTCGTGCGGCAAGCAATATATTTTTCCCTGATACCCCATCAGGATACCCGGAGCCATTCAGCTTTTCATGATGCTGAAGAACAACCTGTTGAAATGGCTATACCTCAATTTACATTATACCATTTGTAAGATTAAATATCAAGTAAAAAATTGAGAAAATCCTAATTCTCATTTTGAACCGCAGAGGCACAGAGAAATATATGTAAAAAAAGAAACTAATGGAGATTATGTAAACCAATAAATTTATTTACATGTAATCCAAATGATTATTATGATTAGCAAGGTGTCACAAATAGGGATCTTACGCAAGGGGCGTCATGTCGTCTGCTTCGTCGCAGTAGCTCCTCGCAATGACATGTTGGTAGGCGATAGCTATAGCCGGGATAGAATCCTGGGCTACATTATTGATGCAATAAAGAGGAGGGAGGAAACTTCCGGTCTGATCAATTTCTCTTACAGCGGGATTTTTGAGGAGGGTTTTTCTCTAAGATACTGCATGGTTCAACCTGAAGGCACAATTCATCTGAAACACCGCATGCATCCTCTAAGCTTACGCCCAATTGATCGGCTGATTCGACATAAAACTTTACTATCTCTTTCATTCGCTGAATTGCAGTATTAACGGTTTTACCATAGCTATATATCTCCAGCCTTGGACAAGAAACAATATAGCTGGCATCCCCTTCCTTAAATATTTCTATCGGCAGCTTCATGTGAAATCTCCTTATTCATGTTGTTTCTACTTATATCGACAAATTATAAAAAAAGCTTTAGTCTTTTTGTGAGGGGATAGGGGGAGATAAGCTGACATGCCTAAATTCTTGCTTGACATATCTGCTGACATTAAGTATAATATACAGGAGTCAGGAGTCAGGAGTCAGGAGTCAGGAGTCAGGAGTCAGGAGTCAGGAGTCAGGAGTCAGGAGTCAGGAGTCAGGAGTCAGGAGTCAGGAGTCAGGAGTAGAT
>JACQYP010000066.1 GCA_016208205.1 Candidatus Desantisiibacteriota bacterium
ACCAGCCGCCAATAATCGGCAGCCTCACAGCAAGCCCAACAGACATTGCCCCAGCCGGCACATCCTCTATCACCTGCACAGCTACTGACCCGAATAATGATATTCTTGCCTACACATGGACACCCGGTACCGGCACAATCATTGGCACAGGCTCACAGGTTGTCTGGACCTCACCCTTGCCAGCCGGCTCATACACCATCAACTGTGAGGTATCTGACGGCAGAGGTGGAACAAGCAGCAAAAGCGTGGATATAGCTGTCACAAACCAGCCGCCAATAATCGGCAGCCTCACAGCCATGCCGACAACGCTTGCCCCAGCCGGCACATCCACCATCACCTGCACAGCTACTGACCCGAATAATGATATTCTTGCCTACACATGGACGACTGCTGCCGGCACAATCATTGGCACAGGCTCACAGGTCATATGGACAGCACCACAAACAGATCAAGCATACACCATTACCTGTACGGTGTCTGATGGAAATGGAGGAATAACACAAAAAGATGTAATTATATATGTAGATAGCAAGGTATATTGGGCATTTATTACTGCTGACGATATTTTTTCTTCTCCAGCTATTGGCACTGATAATACTATTTATGTTGGTTCAAATGACAATAAGCTTTATGCACTCAATCAGGATGGAACAGAGAAATGGAGTGTCCAAACCGATGGTGATGTTTCTTCTTCTCCGGCTATTGGCACTGATGGTACCATCTATGTCGGTTCATGTGACGGGTATCTTTATGCTATAAATCCAGACAGTTCAGAGAGATGGAGATTTGGAACAATTGGTGCAATATATTCTTCCCCGGCCATTGGCACTGATGGTACTATTTATGTCGGCTCAGCAGATTACTGTCTCTATGCCATAACCTCTGACGGAACAAAGAAATGGAATATTAAAACAGGTGACAAAATCTCTTCTTCTCCAGCCATTGGCACTGATGGCACCATCTATGTTGGATCTCCCGATTATAATCTTTATGCCATAGCCCCGAATGGGACTATAACATGGAAATTTGATACTACTACTCTTGATGTTCGCAGTAGCTTTAAGTCTTCCCCAGCCATTGGCACCGATGGCACCATCTATATTGGCTCCTCACGGATTGACAATAGTGGCATAGTATATGCCATAGCATCCAATGGAACAATAACATGGAGTTGTTTGCTTCCTGATAAGATAGATTCTTCTCCGGTTATTGGAACCGATGGCACTATCTATATTGGTTCATGGGACAATAACCTTTATGCTATAACAAAAGAAGGAACAATAAACTGGACATTTCCTACCAATGGTGATGTCGATTCTTCTCCAGCCATTGGAAATGATGGGACTATCTATGTCGGTTCATTGGATAATAAGATTTATGCTATAACTCACGATGGAAAAAAGAAATGGGAATTTGTAACAGGTGATTATGTCCGCTCTTCTCCAGTCATTGGAAATGATGGAAGGGTTTATGTTGGGTCATATGATAATAGATTTTATTCTATAACCTGCGGAAGTACTTTAGCCAATACCCCATGGCCAATGTTCCATAAGAATTTGCAGCATACAGGGAGATAAGGGTTCGTCACGAATTACACGAATAAAACACGAATAGAAAGAAATTTGTAACCGTTCACCGCAGAGTTCGCCGAGGTCGCAGAGATGAATGAAGAGGAAAAGAGAAATAGATGGGTTATCACCCATCCTACATCTACATCAAAACATATTTTGTTGGCCGGTAAGGACACTTTGTGAGAAAGTAGGAACGGAAACATATAACAAACGGACTCCAGCAATGATGGCTGGACTTAGTAACCATGTTTGGACAATGCAGGAATGGGCGACCTTTCCTGTAAAAACTTAAGGAAATATTTCATACCATTATTGAGTATATTTAGCTAAATGTTAATCAAGGAGATAGAGCACTGCCATACCTATTTTGTCCTGCTTAAAATAAAATACCCATTATCTAATTTTTCCTTGGTGTTCTTCGGTAACTGCATAATCTTAACAAGATTCTTAAAAGAGGTGTAAGATACCCATTGAAGTATCTTCATGATAGTTTTAAGCATTACTTTTTAACTCTCTACTCGTATTTTCATTTTGCAAATGTAACTACTCAGGTAGATAGACTATTAGACTGTTAGGAGAGAAGGCTCTTGGTTGTTAGGTTGTAGAAAAATTTCTCACCGCCGTTGTTTTTCCTAACAGTCTAACAGCCTACTGCCTATCTACCTGCAATCCTTCTCCATCCTTATCAATTCATACTCTCGACTGCCAAGCCCAATCTCTTGAGCGTATTCGAGCTGTCGTTGCCAGTTTATCTGTGGATACAAGGATGAGAACTTATCATTTTGCTGTTGATTAACCGTGTCCACAGATGCTTGATCTATGGCGGAAGATAAACCGGCAAGCTGGAAGCTTGCATTACCATGTTGATTAACCAGATCTACAGATGCCTGATCCAGTGCAACAGGGTCAAGGGATAGAGCGATTCCAATGTCTGGAACGATACAGGCATCGCTGAAGGGAAGGCAATCGCAGCCAGGGGTGATGTTAAGAAGAAAATTGATAAAGAATACCCTGCCGCTGCCAGAGGTGCTGCCTCTCTTATTCAATAATGCCCCATAAGCAAACTCAACCATTTTTTCTATAATCGTATCCGGCGGTGTAGCGTCCCAATTAATCTTGAACACGCCTGCTTTGCAAAAAGAAAAGCATTGACCACACCCAAGGCAATGCTCACTATCTATTTGAGGCATTTCTTCTGTCAAAGAGATAGCCTTACCCGGGCAGGACGAAACACATAAACGGCATTTCTTGCATAACTCCGGTTTTATCATAGGTATAGCCCCAAGATGCATCTTGTACTTTCCTGCCTTGTCTGCACACCCCATACCAATATTTTTCAATGCTCCACCAAAGCCGGATAGGGCATGTCCCTTGAAGTGGGTAAGTACTACCATAGAATCTGCATGATGTATCCCTGAAGCAACTGAAACATCCTTGAAATGCTTCTTGTCTATGGATACCTTGATACCATCCTGTCCCTTTAGCCCATCTGAGATAATGATTGGTGCGTTTACGCAAGGATAAGCAAACCCATGAGATAAGGCTGTCTCAATATGGCTGGCAGCATACGACCTGCCGCCGGCATAAAGTGAGGTCGTATCTGTGAGAAATGGCTTTGCCCCCCTCTTTTTTATTGCCTGAACCACTTCTCTTACCCAGACAGGATGAATATAAGCAAATGTACCCTGTTCACCAAAATGAAGCTTTATAGCCGTCATCTCTCCTGGTTTAATTATATCTTCGATATGTAGTTTTTTTATCATTCGCTCTAATTTAGCAAATGAATTTTCCCCAAAGCCTGCTTGCATGTTCATGAAATAAACTTTGGAATACATAGTGAGATCTCCTTTTTTTGCAATAGAATGATTGTTGTAGGTTGCAGGTTGTAGGTTAGGATGTTGTTTCTTCAACTTACAACCTCCTAAACCTACAACTTACAACCTCTTAAACCTACAACTTACAACCTCCTAAACCTACAACCTTATGTCAAATGTGCTATTATCAGAAAAGCTATACCACACAATACAACAAGAATACCTGATCGTCTATCTTTCATCGAAACATTGGCCTTATATTCATTGGACCACAATCCTTGAGTGTTTTGTGCCTTTGCTGTAATAATGTGTTTGCCGGCTGGAACGGTTACTGGTCCTGTATAGGGTGTCCATTCCTGCCCATCCACCTTTACCAGAATACTACCTATTCCCGCAGAATCCTCTGCACAAACCACAAATTGTGTCCCCTGAAGGGCGTTATAGTATATCTGTTCACCCTTTACCTTTGGCACAATCTTCGGCACACTGACAATGCTTACCTGAGGCAAGGCTGCTTGAGCACTTGCATTTGCGTAGAAAAACAAAGCAATAAACATAACCGCAAACAATATTTTCTTCATCTGTTCCTCCTTGAACTTGAATTAGCCACAGAGGTCACAGAGTTCACAGAGTTTGGTAATTAGTAACCAATTATCGGTAATCAGTCTTACTGATCACCTGATAACCGATTACCGATAACCATTCCCTGCATTCGCAGGGACAAGCTTTCATTTCTCTGTGACCTCTGTGACCTCTGTGGCTGAATGCTTATCTTCATCCAAACAGATACGCCTCAATAAATGGCGTAATATCCCCATCCATTACCCGTTGTATATCACCCATCTCAAAGCCGGTACGATGGTCTTTAATCAAGGTATATGGTTGAAAGACATATGATCTTATCTGGCTTCCCCAGGCTATCTCCTTTTTCTCACCCTCTAAGATAGTCATCTTTTCTTGTTGCTGTTCCTGTTGATACTCATAAAGCCTGGCTCTGAGAACATGCATAGCACTTGCTTTATTTTTATGTTGAGACCGTTCGTTCTGGCAGGTAACAACTATTCCTGTAGGCAGATGGGTAATCCGAACAGCTGAATCGGTTACGTTTACATGTTGTCCACCTGCTCCGCTTGAATGATAGGTATCAATCCTTAGATCATCCTCATTTATTTCAACCTCAACATCTTCTACCTCTGGCATAACAAATACTGAGGCAAAGGATGTATGCCTTCTTTTATTGGCATCAAATGGAGAGATTCTGACTAATCGATGGATACCCTTTTCTGCCTTCAGAAATCCATAGGCATATTTTCCTGTTACCTCGATAGTAACGCTTTTAACCCCTGCCTCATCACCCGGCAGAAATTCAATAATATTTGATTGATACCCCTTATTTTCTATCCATCTAAGATACATTCGCAGCAGCATGGATGCCCAGTCGCACGATTCTGTCCCTCCTGCCCCTGGATGAATGGACAAAAAGGCATTGCTTATATCATGCGGCCCGGACAATGCCAGGCTGAACTCCAGTGCCTGAATATCTTTCTGCAATGTGTTCAGCTTGTTATCAACCTCTGGGATGAGCGATGACTCCTCCTCTTCTGTGCCGAGCTGGATCAAAATCTCTACATCCTCCATCTCTTTAATAAATCGAAGGTATGGCTCTATCTGCTCATTTAATTGTGCTCTTTTCTGCATAATTGTCCTGGCAGTATCTGAATTGTCCCAGAATCCATGATGCATTATTTGAGCTTCTATGGCATCTAACTCTTTTTGTGCTGCATCTACATCAAAGAGACCTCCTTAGATTTTCTATCCTTTCGGATATTTGTTGCAATCGTTGTTGTAATTCAGTAAACATGTGTTCTCCTTTTTGATAAAAAATGCGACCTGTGCAGTTGGAATTTACCATAGGAGTTTAAGCTATATGGAGTGCGAAAGCTTACTTGCTTTCGCTTTTGTTTGCACTTAGCTAAAGCGGCAGCAAGTAAACTGCCGCATTCCAAAGCGAAAGCAAGTAAGCTTTCGCATTCCATAAAGCAAAGAAACCTTATGTCATGTAATTCCCTATAGTTCACGGATCTATTACAAAAAAACATATCCTGTGGTAATTTTCAACCACACAGCTCGAAAGTTCCTAATCTGTGAAAATCTGTGTAATCTGTGGTTAAAACATAGTTCACAGCTCGGTTTATTTCACTATTCCAATCCTACCTGTTGACTTCCCTCCGCCTCCACCGGTAACGGTGTAAATATAGATGCCTGAGGCAATATCTTCCTGGGATATATTCCATATCTGTGGGCATGCAACCACATCTATCTCTTTTACCAGCTCTCCTGCAATATTGTATATTTTGATAACCGCACCCTGGCTCACCTGATCAAAGTAGATATAGTTATCAGCATCACCCTTTTTGTATGGGTTTGGATATACCTTGACATTGTTATTATCAGTTGCCGTTCTATTTACAGTAACAATGGATATATGAGGGACATAAGCACAGGCATAATTCTCTGTCCCGTTTACTGTTGTCTGAAGGGCTGTCCATGTATCCTTATTTAATTGGTAAATAACAAGGTTCTCTTCTCTGATATCTGTTCCATCAACTATGCCATTTTGATCATTATCAGGGAATAATAAACAAACTGTAATTGCTCCTATTTGACCTGACTCTGCCTCTACTTTATTTCCTTGCTCATCAAGGATATTAATATTATAGACTGTACCGGCAAACTGGATTGTCTCTGAAATCTCTGCTGCAGGTGCTGTTAATATATCGATAGTAACATCTTCGTCTGTTACTGTTCCCTCCTCGAATGGTTGGTTGACAGTAACATCTTCGTCTGTTGCTGTTCCCTCCTCGAATGATTGGTTGACAGTAACATCTTCGTCTGTTACTGTTCCCACCTCAAATGGTTGGTTGATATCAGCATCCTCGTCTGTTACTGTTCCCCTCGAATGGTTGGTTGATATCAACATCTTCGTCTGTTACTGTTCCCTCCTCGAATGATTGGTTGGTAGTGGTTATGGCTGTGCCTATTCCTTCCGGGATAGTGATTGTACCTGTAGTGATTGGTGTTGTGATGTTGGTCATGATTACAGGCGTAGAGCCTGAGGATAGGTTTTGTTTGCTGTCCAATAAAGCGATAGTTAAGGTGAAAGAATCGTTTGTTGTAATCATAGATGGTGCAGGAAATTTTTTAAGAATAGTTGATGAACCAAGCATTGTCATGGCAGCAAACACATTTATTGTTTGCTTTGCTGAAACTGTTGCTGTGCCAGACCAAATACAATATCCTTTTTTGGTTAGATTGATGGTATGTGTACCAGGGGTAATATTACCCAAAATAGCCGGGGTAACCCTACCCTTGTTCATTCTATCAATGTAAATATTAGCACCGGCAGGGGTAGAGGTAATCGAGAAGCCGGTAATTGGTGTCATGGTAACAGACACATATGTTATTTTCTTTGCGGTTACTATTGCTATGCCAAATATATCACAATATCCTTTTTTGGTTAGTTTGATGGTATGCGTACCAGGGGTAATATTACCCAAAATAGCCGGGGTAACCCTACCCTTGCTCATTTTATCAATGTAAATATTAGCACCGGCAGGGGTAGTTCTAATTGAGAAGCCGGTAATTGGTGTCATGAAAACAGACACATGTGTTGTTTTCTTTGCAATTACTATTACTGTGCCAACCATATCATAATATCCACTTCTGGTTAGCTTGATGGTATGCGTACCAGGGGTAAGATTCCTCAAAATAGCCGGGGTAATCGTACCCTTGCTCATTTTATCAATGTAAATATTAGCACCGGCAGGGTTGGAGTTAATCAAGATAGAGCCGGGAATCCGGGGTAAGACAGCAAACACAGATGCTGTTTTCTCTGCTGAAACTATTGGTCTGCCAAACCAATCGTAATATTCCCGTTTGGTTAGCTTGATGGTGTGCGTGCCGGGGGTAATACCGGTTAAAGCAGCCGGGGTAATAGTACCTGTGCTTGTTCCATCAAGGTAAATATCAGCACCTGCAGGAGTAGATGTAACAGAGATAGAGCCGGGAATAATGATATCCATGGCAGCACTAACATCTGCAGTTGTCTCTGCTGCTACAATTACTGTGCCAAACCAATCGTAATATCCTCGTTTGGTTAGCTTGATGGTGTGCATGCCGGGGGTAATGCCGGTTAAGGCAGCCGGGGTAATAGTACCTGTGCTTGTTCCATCAAGGTAAATATCAGCACCATCCGGGCTGGAGCTAACAGAGATAGAGCCGGGAATAATGATGGTCATGTCAGCAGTAACATCTGTAGTTGCATTTGTTAAGACAGTTACTGTGCCAAACCAATCGTAATATCCCCGTTTGGTTAGCTTGATAGTATACATGTCAGGAATAATGCCGGTTAAAATAAATGGAGTAACCGTCCCTTTGCTTGCTCCATTAAGGTAAATAACAGCACCATCCGGAATAGAGGTAACCGAGATAGAGCCGGGAATAACAGTAGTCAGGATAACCGTAACGACTGTAGTCGCTTCTGCCGGAACAATTACTGTGCCAAACCAATTGTAATATCCATTTTTGGTTAGCTTGACAGTATGCGTGCCGGGGAAAATACCGGTTAAGGCAGCCGGGGTAATAGTACCTTTGTTTGCTCCATCAAGGTAAATATTAGCACCGACAGGGCTGGAGCTAACAGAGATAGAGCCGGGAATAATGATGGTCATGGCAGCAGTAACGACTGCAGTTGCCTCTGCTGCTACAATTACTGTGCCAAACCAAGGGTAATATCCATTTTTGATTAATTTGACAGTGTGCGTGCCGGGGGTAATACCGGTTAAGACAGCCGGAGTAATAGTACCTTTGTTTGCTCCATCAAGGTAAATATTAGCACCGACAGGGCTAGAGCTAACAGAGATAGAGCCGGGAATA
>JACQYP010000067.1:0-484 GCA_016208205.1 Candidatus Desantisiibacteriota bacterium
GAGATAACCAGTGTCCTTATTGAGGGTGGAGCACATATAAATGCTTCAGCCCTTTCATCCGGTGTAGTGGATAAGATGGCTTTATTTATCTCATCCCAGATATTTGGGAAAAGGGATTATTTGTCTGTAGTTGAAGGATTGGATACAGCAATAAGGCTTAATGATATCTGTGTGAAAAGGGTAGGGGATGATGTCCTGATAGAAGGGTATGTGGAAAGGTAGCACAGACATTCCTGTCTGTGATTGTAGCGGATGATGTCTTGTAGAGGGTGAACACACAATAGACTATTAGACTGTAGACTGTTAGGAGGAAGGATAAGAAGGCTGTAGGTTATTAGTCAAGAGGAAGGTTTGAAGAAATAACCTCCCCTGTTGCCTTTGTTTTTCCTAACACTCGATGTTCAAGTTTTTTGTAAGTGTTCGGCTATCACAGGGGATAAAGGCGAAGAACTGTAAAATGGCTACTGTAAAATGAGAAATGTAA
>JACQYP010000067.1:499-6684 GCA_016208205.1 Candidatus Desantisiibacteriota bacterium
ATAAAGGCGAAGAACTGTAAAATGGCTACTGTAAAATGAGAAATGTAAAATGAAAGAACTCAAGAAGAATGCTAACCCATGCAAAATACAGTAGTTTTCAATTTTTCATTATCCATTTTACAGTTTACAGTTATTCATAATAGAAAACTTGAACATCGAGTAACAGCCTAACAGTCTGACCTGAGAAGTATCATCTGTATCTTCAACGAGCCGAGACGGCTCGTCTACATCTAACAGCCTGACCTAAGAGGTGCTTTATATGAAACAGCCATGGGATATAGATAGTTATTTTAAGATTGTTTCTGCCCCAACCGGTATTTTTTTAACGGTTTATCCGCCTATAGGTGAGGGGAATTCTGTTTCTGCAACAGAGATTATTGAACAGCTTGAAGAAAAGGGTGTGCAGCATATTGATCATCAGGCTGTTGAAAATGCAGTTAACAGACAAAACGGGACAGCTGTGCGGGTTGGTGAATACTTTGGGGAAGCAGTAGCAGATGAGTTGTTTGTTGTTTCTATTGACAAGGATAGTCAGACAGCCTACTTGACCATCCTTGTACCTGTAAAGGGTGGCAAAGAGATTGCCATGAAGGATATCCTTCAAAAGTTAAAGCATGAAGGGGTTGTATTTGGCATAAATACAGACATCATCTTTGATATCTTAAAGCACGAAAGGTTTAATGAGGATATATTGGTTGCTTCTGGTAATCCACCTGTGCCGGGCAAGGATGCCTTTTTAGAGTTTAAGTTTCCTACAACCAAGGCTACCTCTATGGTAAGGGAACTTGAAGACGGACGGACTGACTTTAAGAACATTGATTTGATTGCCTCGGTTAAAGAAGGGGATACGCTTGTGAAGAAGCATCCGGTTGTAAAGGGTATTCCAGGGACAATGGTAACCGGTAGAGAAATTCCTGCCAGGGATGGAAATGATATCTCCTTACCTGTTGGGAAAAACACAGTGGTATCGTTAGATGGATTGGAGTTAAGGGCATCTGTTGCCGGGATGGTATATATTAATCCCCGCGGCAAGGTAGAGGTTGAGCCGGTCCATGTTGTTGCAGGAAATGTGGATTATAGTACAGGCAATATCAATTTTCACGGTGAGCTGGTAATTGATGGAAGCATTATGGATGGATTTACCGTTCATGCAGATAAGGATATTATTATCAAGGGAAATGTTTGGAAGGCAACGGTTACATCCGGTGGAAATGTAACAATTAAGGGTGGTATTCTGGGCAAGAATGTGGGCTATGTCTCTGCTAACGGCAGTGTGACAGCTAAATTCATAGAGTATTGTCGCATTAAGGCACAAAAGGATGTCTTGATAGGTGAATCTACCATCTATAGCCAGATAGATGCTGTGGGTAAGGTGATGCTTACAGGCAGGCGAGGCGTGATTCTTGGTGGAAAAATAAGGGCAGGAGAAGAGGTGAGTGCTAAAATTATTGGGTCCCGGGTTGATACCCCAACAATTATAGAGGTAGGGGTTAATCCTGCGATTCGGGAAGAGATGAAGGACTTGAGTGAGGAGATAACGGATGAAAAGTGTAAGTTTCAGGGAATAAAATTGGAGATAAAGGGATTATTAGCCTTAAAGGAAAAGATGGGTCATGATTTCCCAAAAGATAAAGACGAATTATTATCCTCATATCTTAGTGCACAAAACTTGCTTATAGAAAAGTTAAGGGATGCAAGTGAGGGTATCACGCTTCTTCACCAGGAAGTAACAGCTGTTGGCGGCGGCAGGGTACTTGTTTCAGGGATAATTTATCCCGGGGTAAAGATAACCATTCGAAGTGCGAGTATGTATATCCGTGAAGAGCATAAATATGTCTGTCTGACGGTAAAAGGAGATGCGATTGAGATTATGCCCTATGATATAGCTCTGGCAATGCAGAAAAAGAAGAAATAATAGTAGCCGATAGCTGCTTGAAATATGGAGTGCGAAAGCTTACTTGCTTTCGCTTTGGAGTGCGGCAGCTTACTTGCTGCCGCTTTAGCTTAGGGAGTGTCTATAAATAAGTGTCGCAACGTAACTACTCAGCGATAGGAATTTACCACGAAGTTTGGAATGCGAGAGCTTACTTGCTCTCGCTTTGCTTTGCGAAAGCTTACTTGCTTTCGCTCTGTAAGTTGTTGCACCGCGAAAACGGTAGCAAATAAGCTACCGTAAAAACAAAGCGAAAACAAGTAAGCTTTCGCACTCCATATACCTTAAACTCATATAGGATGTAGGCTTGTCCCTGCGAATGCAGGGGCTTGTCCCTGCGAATGCAGGGGATGTGTTGAGGCAACTAAAAACTCATCAATGCCTCTGTAGTAGAACCACGCATTGTTGCTGAAAAAAGCTTGACAATATTCGATTAATGTGTTATTATAAAAAATATATCAGCCATCTGAAGTGGTAATCGGTAAGAGTATTTTTCCTTACCGATAACCTGATGACCGATAACTATAATTCTACTCTATAAGGAGATTGTTATGAACTTAAAAGATTACATTCGAGACATTCCAGACTTTCCCAAGGAGGGGATAATATTTAAGGATATTACCCCTTTGTTGAAAGATGGAAAGGCTTTTGCTGCATCTGTTGATGAGATTGCAGCTAAGTATGAGGATAAACAGATTGATTTAGTGGTTGGGATAGATGCAAGGGGGTTTATTGTTGGTTCTCCGGTAGCCTATAAGCTTGGGATTGGGTTTATCCCTGTGCGAAAACCAGGCAAACTGCCTTATAAAACTGCATCTATCTCATACTCATTAGAATATGGTACAGATACAGTAGAGATTCATGAGGATGCCGTATCCAAAGGACAAAGGATATTGATAGTCGATGACCTCTTAGCTACCGGGGGAACAGCTGCAGCTGTTGCCAAACTTGTCGAAAAGCTTGGGGGTATTATTGTCGGGATAGAGTTTTTGGTTGACCTTACCTTTCTTAATGGCAGGGATAACCTGAAAGGCTACAATGTCTCAGCATTGATGGAGTATTAATTCAGGCTGTAGGTGAATAGGCTGTAGACTGTAGGCTTGAAGAACTAAACTTCTGTTGCCTTTTTCCTTAACAGCCTTCTTTCCTAACAGTCTAACAGCCTACAGCCTTTTTCTAATTATGCTTGTGTAAATGGCAAAGGTCGATTCATCTATTTTACGAATAAAATAGATGAAAAACGCTATAGCACAACATTTATATATATAATCTCGCATATCTTGCCTGAGCAATAACTCATGGAAGTATGCAATGTTATATGTTTGAGGAGGTTCAATATGAATAAGAAATTATTAGTATTGTTGAGTTTTTCTGTAATACTTATCGGGAGCATAGCCATCAATGTCTATGCAGAGGAAAATAATGTAGTCAAGCCAACTATTACGGCTGCCGGCACAGATTGCCCGAAGCCAACCGTTAATGCAGATAGCGCAAATTGTCCAAGGCCAACGGTTAATTCTGATGGCACAGATTGCCCGAAGCCAACCGTTACATCTGGCACAATATGCCCACATAAACCAACATGTAGATGTCCACAACCACATCCAACAAGGTGTTCGCCAAAGCCAACAAAATGTCCGCCAAAGCCAACAAAATGTTTGTCAAGACCAACAAAGTGTTCGCTAAAGCCAACGGTATGTCCGCCACAACCAAGTCCGACAAGATGTCCGGCAAGACCAACGATATGCCCGGTAAAGCCGACACGATGTATAGATACAGATGCAACCAAGTGTCCACATCCGACACTAAGACCGCCAATGCCGACAAAATGTCCGAACAAACCAACGGTATGTCCAGGAAAGCCGACACGATGTGTAGCAGCTACTGATGTAGACAATTGTCCACGACCAACACTGAGACCGGTAAAACCAACACGATGTGTAGTTACAGACACAGACAATTGTCCACAGCCAATTGATGTAGAATGTGAAGAATATGAAGGGGATGCAGAGGAAGCAGAGTAAAAAAGAAAATCGCAATTTAGTTTTGCTGAAATGCAACATACTACAAGGGCAGGGGATGGGGTATTCCTCATTCCCTGTTGCTTGTAGTTAAGGAAGGCTGAAGGTAAATAGGCTGTAGTGTCCGTTTCCCAAACGGACATCTATGGTAGTCAAGACAAACGCCGTTCGCCCCTACTGCTCTCGTCAACTCATCTCGTGGCGGATAAGCCATCATCTGTCCGTTTGGGAAACGGACATTACTATATTACATGCTTATGCGTCATTTTAAGGTTGACACGACAGTAGGCTGAAGTGAGAAACTGTAGTTACTTGTGACATTGGGACACAGGCTGGAAGCCTGTGCTCCCTTCTGCCATGTCCACTGTGCCTTCAGAATAACCGCCTAATTAGCGAGGCTAAAGCCTTGCACTATTCCATTTTCCTTGTGCCTTTAAGATAACCTCAATTGCTTCTCGTACCGCACCCTTGCCGCCGGCACTCTTAGTTACAACATCAACAATTTCTTTTACTTCCAGCCGTGCTGTTGCCGGTGCAAAGGATAATCCTGCTATTTTGAGAAGTGGAATATCGAATATATCATCACCCATATAAGCTGTTTGTTCTGGAGTAATACCATATTTGGCGATCAACTTGTTATAAACTTTAACCTTATTTGCTATATTTTGAAAAACATTGTTAATGCCTAATTCCCTGGCACGATGTTCTACCGGTTGAGAATATCTGCCGGAGATAATGGCTGTTAATAACCCTTCTTTGTGTGCCAATTCAATCCCAGCCCCATCGTAAACATTAAACACCTTGATCTCTTTGCCTTCAGCATCGATAATAATCCCGCCATCGGTCAGCACACCATCTACATCCAATAGCAACATCTTTATTTGTTTTGCTTTTTCTGTTATGGACATGTGTTCTCCTTGGAGTGCGAAAGCTTACTTGCTTTCGCTTTGCTTTGCGAGAGCTTACTTGCTCTCGCTCTGTTAATTACACGAGCAAGACTTCAAAAGCGGTGCAGCCAAGTAAGCTACCGCCAAACAAAGCGAAAGCAAGTAAGCTTTCGCACTCCAAATAAATATCGTAGCTTGCAAGCGGCTACCTCCTCTTTTACCAATACCCCTGTGAACGGTTACGAAAACGGTTTACGGTTAGGCAACTTGTGTTCTTCATATTTCATCGCTCTCTAACCGTAAACTGTGAACCGTGAACCGTAAACCTGAATAGTAGAGGTTCACAGGCTGAAAGCCTGTGCTACCTTATCACCGCCAGCTTCCCTGTCTTCCTGACATTGCCTCCATCTTCTACTACATAAAAGTAAATCCCGCTGGCGACTATTTTGCTATCGTTATTCCTCGCAGCCCATGTATTATTATTAATAGTAGCAATCAACTCACCAGATAGGGTATAAATCTTGATTACACTATTTAATGGAAGATTTTCAAAGGTAAACTCGTCAGGTGGTATTCCATTAACGGTTAATTGATTGTGCCAGGCATATATCCCGCTTGCTGCCCGTATCTCACTTGCAGCTGCAACAGCAACTACCTGAAATCGCCTTATCCGTTCCGTACCGTTGCCATAGGTATAGCTGTTAACCTGCCGCATATCTATCTTTTTATCAGTCGCAAGGTCAAGGAGGCAAAGGGTGCAACTATCCGGTATTCCTTGCCACTGGAGGGTTACATCCGTATTTTGCATACCATCGGTCAATACCTCAAAATCCCAGACCTTTGGAGAATTTGAAACTAATGGAGACTTGTAGACACAGGCAAATTTGCCAAGAGTCTCATGGTTATCAATTGGAAAGTACATGCTGACATACGGAGGATACCCATTTGGCGGTTCAAACAAGCAATATTTGTTATATCCATCGTTGGCATCGCCTGCTATACCAAAATAGTTATCCCTATCAATGCTTTTATCTGTGAATACAGATAGCTTTACCTCCCAATCCCGGGGATCTTGCAACAACTCAGGGGCAAGAGCTGCCAATGGCTGACTCGGAATAGCAGGTATCCTTAAATTACCTGACATGGATGAGTATAGCCAGCACCCTTCCCATGGTTTCATGACAGGATTATCTTTGTATCTGTCCATGATATATCCTGTTTTACCATTCTGGTCTGCCCCATATCGATAAATCCCATCCTTGATTATCCTGCCGTCAGATACCTTTTCTGTTACTGTCCCATAAGAAAAGAGGATATTATTCCAGCCTACACCAAAGATAAAGG
>JACQYP010000071.1 GCA_016208205.1 Candidatus Desantisiibacteriota bacterium
AGGGCATAGAATATGACCTTAAAGCCGGGATGTCAAAGGAGGAATTGATTGCTTGTATTGGTGAATATGAGGGATTAATTGTCAGGTCAGAGACAAAGGTGACAGCTGATGTGATTAATGCGGCAGCCAAGTGTAAGGTTATTGGCCGGGCTGGGGTTGGATTGGATAATGTTGATGTAGATGCGGCGACAAAAAAAGGGATTATTGTTATGAATACCCCTGATGGAAATACCATATCCACAGCAGAACATACCATGGCCATGCTTTTAGCCATGGCAAGAAAGATTCCACAATCTTATGCTTCTTTGCAAAATGGCAAATGGGACAGGAAAAAATTTGTTGGACGGGAATTGTTTGGCAAAACACTGGGCATTATTGGTATGGGCAGGATTGGTACTCAGGTAGCCAAACGAGCACAAGCCTTTGGTATGAATATAATTGCCTTTGATCCATTCATATCTGAGGAAGCAGCTCAAAGGCTGGAGATACGAATTGTTGACCTGCCGGAACTTTACAGGGAGGCAGATGCAATTACCATTCATACCCCACTTTCGCCAAAAACACAGGGGCTTCTTGCTAAAAAAGAATTTGAGCAGATGAATGATGGGGTGATGATAATCAACTGTGCCCGTGGTGGTATTGTTGATGAGGCAGCCCTTTGTGAGGCATTAAAATCAGGCAAGGTTGGTGGTGCTGCCTTAGATGTATTTGAGAAAGAGCCGCCTGATATGACAAACCCATTGTTTGAATTGAGTAATTGCGTAACCGTACCCCATCTTGGTGCATCAACCAGCGAGGCACAGATAAATGTGGGGATTGATATTGCCTGTCAGGTGATTGATGCCCTGCAGGGTAAGCCGGTAAAGAATGCGGTTAATATCCCGCAAGTTGAGACAGGGGTAGTGGCTATTCTTGGCCCATATACTGGAGTAGCAGAAAAATTGGGGTCTCTGGTAGGACAATTAATAGAGGGTGGTCTGGAAAATATCCACATAGAATATATGGGAGAGATTGCCGGATATAATATTACACCATTGACAGTAGCAATAGTGAAGGGGTTATTATCCAGTGCCATGCACGATTCAACGGTTAATTATGTAAATGCTTTGCTTGTAGCCAAGGAACGAGGGATTAAAGTGGTTGAAAGCAAAACTGACAGCATAGAAGATTTTGTGAATCTGATTACAGTCTCTGTGTCATCTGCTGCAAGTTCTCAAACAGTTTCCGGTACAACACTTAAGACTGGAGATCAAAGGATTCTCAAGATAAATGGGTTTGATATTGAGGCTGTGCCATCAGGACATCTATTGATATTAAATCAAACCGATCAACCGGGTATTAAAGGCTTTCTGTAAGCTATTCCTGGGTGGTTATTGATAATGAAGCCGGACTTGAACACATCAGCAGACAAACAAACAGGGATGTTGATGTGTTGATGATTATCTCTGACCCATCTGTCAGGGGATTTACTACAGCTATTCGAATAAAAGAGCTGGTTGGTAAACTTGAAAACAAGGTTGGGCAATGTTTTCTGATTATCAATCGCTATAATGGTAAGCTGCCGGATGAATGGAGAGGGGAATTGAAAAGGGTAGGGCTTGAGTTAGCCGGTATCCTTCCTGTAGAACCATTGGTGGGGAACTATGACCTTCAGGGTAAGCCGATAATAGAGTTGTTGGATACCTCACTGCTTTATCAGGAGCTTGAGGGGATTCTGGCAAGGATTATAACCGTGTAGCATGGGCATCTTGCCCATGAGAGGATTGAAAAAGTTAGGATTGTGGGGGATTTTAGGAGGGTTTTTAGGGCAAGGGGTAGAAATCTATACTCAGGGAGGGCATAAATTGCGATTTTTCGGTAAGGATTAATCAAGGAGAGCAAGGCGTGAAGGTTCGCAATAGTGTCGTGTCAACTTTCCAGTGTTGTATTCTGTCATTCCGAACTACTGTGAGGAATCTTTAGGATATACTCATTAAGTTCATAAACTGTGATTTTCGATTTGTCTTGTAAGAAGAACCCACGAATCAGAAATTCCCCAACTTCTTTTATTTTCAAAAAACTTGAGAAATTTGGGCATGGTTCAAAACTATTCACCACAGGGTTACAGAGACACAGAGAATAACAACCCCCTTAATCCCCCTTTTTTAAGGGGGAATTAGAGAAATGCAGACATCCACTTGCTTGCTTAATTTGTTACCCTGATTTGAACCATGCCGGAAAAAGCAGCTTAATTGTTGAATAAAAAATTACGATTCACGGTGAACCAAGACGACAGTAGCTACTTATATCCTATATGAACAGCTACCACCCCACCGGAAAGGTTATACCAACTCACATTCTTTAGTCCAACACCTGTCATTATATTCGCAAGCTCCTGGGAGGACATGAAGCCGCTTATAGAATCTGATAAATATTGGTAGGGCATCTTATTTTTATTGATTATTTGTCCAATAGTTGGGAGTATCCATTTAAGATACGGATAATAAAGCCATCGGATAATTCTGGATGATGGTATCACAAACTCTAAGGAAATTATCTTGCCTTCATGCTTTACCACTCGACGCATCTGGCTGAATGTTTGTTGAATGCTTTCTACATTTCTTAGCCCAAAGGCAATGGTAGCACAATCAAACGAATTGTCATCAAAGGGTATATCCTCAGCCAATCCATTAACGAATTCAATCTTATCCTTATATCGGGAATTATCTATCGTTTCTTTTGCCTTGAGCAACATTTCCCCGCAAAAATCCACACCAATAACCTTGCCTGTATCAAGCCGTTTGGCAATCTCAACAGCCAGACTGCCTGTGCCGGTACAGAGATCAATGATTATTTGATTGGGCACAATATCAGCAACGGCAGCTACCTTTTTTCGCCAATACCTATCCTGTCCCATGCTAAGGACGGTATTTAACAGCTCATATCTTTTGACAATGGAGGCAAATACCTTATGAACGAAATGTTGTTTTGGGGTTTTAGAAAGGTTCATATTAATACCTATAGCATACAACTCATTTAATAATCCCCAGCCTGCCGGTGATTTTTTGTTCTTTGTCATTCATAATCAAGTAGATATACATACCTGAGGCAACCTCACCTGGATTTATCCACACCTCCTCATCTGTGCCGTTGTTATGTTCAATTTCCTTGACCAATTCACCGGCAATGTTGAAGATTTTTATGGTTGCATGAGGGGTTAATCCCTTGAAGTGTATTTGCTGTCCGAGACAAGGATTGGG
>JACQYP010000072.1 GCA_016208205.1 Candidatus Desantisiibacteriota bacterium
CTTTGGGATTTGATAGCCTTAGCTTTGATAACTTATGCTGCCTCCAAATAGGTTTTCCTTCTGGATTGTACTGAGTTCACATAAAGTTTATTAACAGATTAAGTCCTATTAATTTTCAAAAACTTCCTTAAAAAAAGTATCCTTGTCAAGATTATGCTGCCATTTCTGATGTCGACTTACGGATTCTGTTCTTTCCATTGAAGATAAGGATAGAAACCGATTTGTCTCTACTGGTCCCAATCTTTCCATTAGAATACTAATGGCTTGCTTAAACAGGATGCTTTCACTTATAAATTGACCTTGTCTCATCTTAAACATAAATCCCAATATCATGCTTCAATACAAAAACTTCAAGAAAGAGATAGGATTCAGCAGTATCTTTCACAACCTCAATCCCGTTTTGACGCAATCGAATTTCGACATCTGTCCGTAGCCGATTTTCGCTTAAACCATCCTGTTTGTCATTTTCATTAAGACCTTCTACGAACACCTGAACAGTCTTAATTCCACGAAGGCTTTCCTCTCCAAAAGCCCATACATTTTGTATTATCACCATACTAAGAAATCCTAAGATTATTAATTTCTTCATCTAACCCTCCTCGTATAAGTTTTAAGGTTAATTCCTCAACCTTAGTTATGAATTCCTGTTTCATACAAGTACTCCCTTCACAAATTGTGATCTTAAAGATCGCACCTCTTCCTCTATCAATTCCCACTCCTTAAAGTTCTTCCATAATCTTAATAGGAGTAAATACTTCTACTTCCGGGAAGCACTTCATGAAGTCTCTCGGATTTGCAGTCAAGATTTTCTTTGAGTAGAATTCTGCATTTGCTCCGATTAAAAAATCAGGGATAAGAACATCCCGATATCCTCCCCTCTTCTTATATTCAGCCTGTGCCTTTGCTGCCCTTTTAGCAATCGTTAGATTATCTGAAACAACTTTTGTTCCGATAGAAAATAACATTTGTTCAAAGTTATTTATTAACTTTTGCTTTGTTATTGGGTCATCAATCAATTCAATGCCAGTCCAAATTTCAGAATAGACTACTAACGAAACATAGATTTGAGCATCAATGCTTGAAAGTTTTGAAATTGCTTTTATTACTTGTTGTGAATGGATATCTCCTGTCAGGGTAGATATAATTATACTGGAATCAAGATTTATCTCAAACATCACTATCGCTCCCTCTTATCCATTCGACAATCTCTTTAGTCTTCATATTTCCAAAAACAGGATGGTTTCTCCAACTACCTTTTGCACTTTGCCAAACCTCATCAGCTTTTTTACCTATTTTTTTTGTAATTGGATGAATTCGAATTTCTCTATCTATAAATTCCATTTCAATCTCCTCGCTAACATTAATTTTTGCAAGCATTTCCTTTGAAATAAATAATCCTGTGTTAACTTTAACCTGTTGCCTTAAAGACTGCATTTTTACTTCCTCCTTTTGACCTTAATCCTTTGCATTGAGGTTTGCAACCTGTCCCCGCCCTATTTTTTCTTCATCCCCTCACTAATAACCTCTATCCTCTCTTTAACCGCTGACCTCCAATCCTCCCTATCCGTATTCTGGGCAATATCCTTATAAATATCCAGAGCCTTTTGCCAATCCTTTTTATTTTCATATATCTCACCCAGCTTAGCCAGAGCCCTCAGCCGATAGATATTGTTTGGCGGAGACATATCCTTCAGCAACAGGTACTGGGCTAACACAGATTTTTCGTCCTCCATCTCTGTATAGCATTCAGACAGGCTATAGACTATCTCCAGCCTCGATTCATCCTTTGGATCCAGCTTTTTCAGGAGATCATTAAAGGCATTAATTGCCAGATTGTAACGAAATTGTTCCTTATAGATAGCCGCCAGTTCTATCAGAACATCATTTATCATCTTATCGTTTGGATACTGCTCTGTAAACTTAGCGTAAACTGCAGCTGCCTCACTCAGTTTACCTATCTTTTTATAACATAGTCCGGCATTAAAAAGAGCCGCGGCAACATACTCGGTATTGGGAAAGTCTACAGATAGTCTTTGATAACTGCTGATTGCCTCCTCATGTTTTTGCAGGTTATAGTAGGCAGTGCCCAGATGGAAAAGAATTGCCGGGATTGATTCGTGTTCCGGAAAATTCTGGAGAAATCTTTTGTAGACCGATATTGCCTCTTCATAGTTTTCCATTTCATAATATGTCTCGCCAATATAATATTGAGCCTCTGCCATGAACCTGCTGTCAGCATACATGGTCGCTATCTTCTGAAGCTCTAATAAAGCCATCTGATAGCTTCCTATGGCATAATACTTTTTAGCCAGATGGATCTGAATATCAGGGGCAAGTTTACTCTGAGGATATTTAGACAGAAATCCCTTGAGCATCTCAATAATTGTCTGACTAATCTTTTTCTCTACATCGACCTGTCCCCCTGCTTGAGTCAGCAGGCTCTTTTCTTTGCGATATAAAACTGTTTCGATTGCCTCAAGGGCATCACTGCTTTTGGGGTCATCAGGATATTTATTGATAAAGCTTTGAAAGCTTTCTATTGCCTTATCATCATTTTCCTGATTATAATAGCACTGTCCAATACGCAGGGATGCTTCCTTAACCCCGGGTGATTGCGGATATTCATTAATAATCCTCTGATAATTGGCAATAGCCTTTTCATAGTCCTGTGACCGAAAATAGGTGTCGGCAATCTTATAGATTGCTTCAACAGCCATAGAATGTGTCGGATATATCTCTATCAGTTTTTTCCAGGCATCAACTGCCTGACTGTAATATTCTAATCTATAGTAACAAAGCCCGCTTTGATATAGAGCATCAGGCATGATCTTGTGATTGGGGTATGCCTTAATAAGATTTTCATACATCTCTAATGCCTGCTCATACTTTTGCTGATTAAATAATCCATTGCCTATCTCATATTGACGGTTAACACTTAATTCATTATCTCCGCTCTTTCCTGCTTTTTCTTCCTTTTTTGGCTTTAAGGCATCTATCTCTGCCAGCAGCTTATTTGCCTTATCATACTCACCCTTTTGCAAAAAATACCAGACCAGACCATCCTTAGCGTAATACGCAGCCTTAGTCTGGGGATAGTTTTTGATAATCAAATCATAAACAGACCTTGCCTCATCATAAAAACGATGCTGATAGTAAGCCTCCCCAATATACAGGTAGGCAAATGCCCGCCATTTACTCACGCTTGGAGGGAAATTATTCAAGACATAGTGGTATCCGGTAATAATCTGAGCATAGTTCCCCTGCTCATAATAAGCCCGATTAATAAGATACAGAGCCATCTCATGAAGGTCTTTCTGGTATGATTGGTTCAATATCTCTTGATAGCAGGCAACAGCCTGATCATAATTTTTTTGATAGTAAAAACAATTACCCAGAAAGATGTCTGTTGTTGGCAGCAATGGGTGTTTTGGATACTGAGCAATCAATTTTTGATACATAGCGATAGCGAGTTGATAGTCTTTCAAATGATAATAACACCAGCCAATCTTATACAGGGCATCAGGGATAACCTGACTTGCCGGATAGTTTGAGATCACCGCCCCAAAGGAAAAAGAGGCATTAGAATACTCAAGCATCTGTAATTGAGCATTACCGATCAGATATTGGGCACAAGGAAGCAATTCGCTTTGAGGATGATCAACAATCAATCTCTTAAACATAGTTATAGCATCAACATAGTTTTTTTGTTTGAATCTAATACAGCCTGTCTTATACTTAGCATAAACAACTAATTCACTCTCAGGATAACGAGTCATAAATTCCTGATATTTTGTCATTGCTGACGGAAAATCATAACAGGCATAAAACATCTCAGCAATCAAATAATAGGCACTGCCGAGAAACATACTCCCCGGATAATTTTCAACAAGTTTTTTATACTTACCAATAGCGAGCAAGGGTCTTTTAAGCATCTGGAGGCATTTGCCTGCATAATAGATAGCATCAGGCGTCTCTACCTGTTCAAATAATTTCAGAGCCTCTTCATATTTCTGATCGTGATAAGCTATAAGCCCCCGGGCATAGATAACCTTTGGTTGTCTTTGATACGCAGGGTGAGCATTGATTAATTCCTGATAGGTCAGGCTTGCCTCTGCCCAATTCTCCTGCGATAGATAACATTGTCCCAGTCCTACCAATGCCTCACCACGGAGATAGCTTCGCGGATATTTTTTTATCAGATTGCGAAACCACGAAATAGCAATGACATAATCTTGTTGATTATAATAACATTCACCAATCCTTAAAAAGGCATCATCTGATAGACTGCTTTTTGGATATTTATCTAAAAGCTTCTGGTATGCTCCAATGCTTATTGAAAACATATTTTTTTTCAACCCTTGAGCATTCAATCTATTTTTATTGTTCTCAAACAAGCATTCACCAAGCATGAACTGAGCCTTATCAGCCCGTTTACTGTGAGCAAAGCGTTCAAGAAAGATGTTGAAAGAGTTTATTGCCTCTGCCTTATCCTTTTCTTCGATAAATAATTTTGATGAAAGCTCAAATAATTCCTTTTCAGGCAGATCCTTAGATGCTGCTTCGAGGAAAGGCACAAAGGCACAAAGGAGTATGCAGAAGGCACAAAGGCACAAAGGCACAAAGGCACAAAGAGAAACCGTAGGGGTAGGTTCAAAACCTATCCTTCCTAAAAAATTTGCCGGAGATGCTGCTTTCTTGTGATAGGGATAGGATTTATTTCTGCTTGCTGCAACGGTTGTCAAAAACATATTGGCTTTCACCTCCAAATAATTATTCGAGCTGTTCACGATCATTTACCTTCCATAAGATATTGAGCAGTTACGAATGTATCTATAATACCATAATTTCTCATGTTTTGTCAAATGAATTCGATCTTGAGTCAGCAATTCTCATTATGACTTTTAGATTCACCGCAGAGACGCAGAGGACGCAGAGAAAAACGCAGAAAAGCATGTTACATGATTCTTTATAGACCAAGAACCTATCGGTGAATCCTTTATTGGCATCATTAGCCTCTCTTTTTTCTCTGCGATTTCTCTTGCGAACTCTGCGTCTCTGCGGTGAAAAAATGCCTGAAATGCTAAAATGAGAATTGCTGATCTTGAGTAACCAGAAATTCACCACAGGGCTTAACTTCCTCAGTGTCCACAATCACTAACATCTCCCCTTAAAACATTAAGCCCGTGTGGAAGCGCAGGCATGATTGCATCCAGACATTCTGTCGCCGCCTTGGAGCTGCCGGGCAGATTAACAATCAGACATTGCTTTCTTATCCCGGCTATAGCCCTTGAAAGCATAGCATGGGGGGTAATCTTAATGCTGGTTAGACGCATGGCTTCGGCTAATCCAGGCACTTGTTTCTCTATCACCATAGAGGTAGCCTCAGGGGTAATGTCTCGTGGAGAAAACCCTGTGCCTCCTGTAGTTAAAACAAGCTCGCAACCTGTTACATCTACCATCTGGGTAAGCTTTTGAGCAATTATCTCTCTATCATCCGGAACAATTTCATACTGGACAATCTCACCATTCAGCCCTGCTGCCATCTCTTGAATTGCCTCACCGCTCTCATCCTTCCTCAGCCCTTTGGAACATCGATCACTTATGGTTAATATCCCTACCTTAAACACTCATCGTCTCCACCAATCTTGAATTGCGAATCTCGAATCGCGAATCTGAAGAATCTGAAAAAATAGAACAGATTCGCAATTCGAGATTCAAAATAGTTGTCAGTTAACTTGCCAAATGGCTATTATTCTTGCCATACTCCTAATTACCTCAAATCATTCGACTTCTCGACATAATGTGTCAGAGAACAGTAGTCACCAGAGTGTCATTGCGAGGAGCTACTGGCGACGAAGCAATCTTCGCTGAGATTGCTTCCCCTTCGCTTCGCTCTGGGCTTCGGCTTGGTCGCTCGCAATGACGGGTTAGTAGTTTCTCTACCATTCACTGACCCATTGCATCTTGACTATCAAGATGCATTTTTTCTGCCTGTTTCATATCCTGCAGGGTATTTATATTAAAAAACATGTGCAACTGCGGGTCAAATTGTCTTATTATTTCCTCTTCAATATACCTTGTTCCGATCCTATCCAGCAATTGCAAGATACAAAATTCCCTTGCTTTTTTTCTTTGAAACTCAGCTGTATTTATATCGGTTAACCCTTCAAGGACATTGCTATCCTTTGTGCCTCTCTCCCTCTCCTCATGGGAGAGGGACGGGGAGAGGGTTCGACAGTGCCTCTTCTCTCCCTCTCCTAATGAGAGAGGGATGGGGAGAGGGTTCAACTGTGCCTTTGTGCCTGTATTTAACCCTTCGATTACACTGATACAGCCCCTGGCATATATCCCGCAAAGCGGTTCAGCCCGATTATGTATCATAGGAATAAGTGCCATATCATCCGGCTTAATCTGAGATAATATATATTTGACAAACTCTATGTTGATAAATGGCATATCACAGGCAAGCACAAGGTTATGCTGCGTATCTGAGGCTAAAAGCCCGGCATGAATACCGCCAAGCGGACCAATACCACAAAGCACATCCCCAACCACCTTGACATCAGGATACCTATTTGGAGTGCGAAAGCTTACTTGCTTTCGCTTTTCATTCTGACCACGGGAGACCCTGTTGCTCCGAATCTGAGAGGTAATGCTTCCCGCATTAGAAACAACAATTATCTGCCGACATACCCCTCTAAGCTTATTAATCAATGCTTCTAAGACGCCTTGCCCCTCAATCACCATCTCAGCCTTATCTGACCCAAAGCGGGAACTCTGTCCACCAGCTAAGATTATAGCATTCAATGGATACATTAATCCAAACACCACCTTATATCAGGATAACCGTTTACAGTGCACAGTTATCGGTTCACGGTTACAAAACTTCAGTAGGGTGCATTTTATGCACCAATATATATATACTCAGCGAGGCCACAAATAACGATTTTACGCAAAGAGCGACTCAGGCGTCATTGCTTGCTGACCAAGTAGACTTTGCGCAACCTTTCGTAGTTATGTCTTAAAATCGCAGATTATACCCTTGTTGAGTATAATAGGTATGTGCCCCGCACTCTACGCTATTGAGCACTAAGCATGCGTAAGAGGCAACGCCTCCTTTTTTTCGTAAAACACTATCCCAACACGCTGGATATGTTCCACCACATCCGAATCACTGATATGCTTAAAAATAGACAGGTCAAAGGTGTAAGGCAGGAGCAGGTCATCAATTTCACCCATGATTTTGTAAAGCGTGTCCATCGTTAAATCATCTTTGCCAAAAAGCGTCAGATCAATATCTGAACCGTTCTTGTAATTGCCTTTGGCACGCGAGCCGTACAACACAGCTTTTTCTACCTGCGGATAGCAGGCAAAGACAGCACAGATTTTTTGGATAGTGGTTTCTTTCAAGCCAAACCGGAGTGTCATAATATTTCCTCTGTCAAAGAGTCCATTTTCATTCGCAATGCTTGAAATTCTGGAAAATACCTATTGAAAATCTTATCAGCAATATCCTCGGCAATGTCTTCGTTGTATGTATGACTGGTCAAGATTCTGCTTTCGATCATGTTCATCCATGTTTCGCCATCCTCGATCAAGCCGTGCCTGAACGCAAGGCGAAATGCATCGCGACTGCCATGAATGGTAGTCTCTCCCTGCACTTCAAAATAGTCTTTCAAGGTGTTCCATGCTAACTCATAGGTATACTCAAACGACTGAATAAGCCCCTGGAGTTCAAACTCGTTCAACTCCTTTCTCTCGATGAATTTTGTCAATTGTCCGAGGGCTTTCTTGAAATGATTAAATCGTTGTATCCAGCGGATGTCTTGTGTATTCATATTACAAATTCCCTCGATACCCAAACTTTTGTATAATTAAACGGTTATCCTCCGGACTCTCATTTACCACCCTGTCGAAAAGCTCTGTCAGTCTTTGGGTAATTGCTTCTTTTTCATATTTCAGGCTCAATTCCAAAGGATAGTTTGGTTTCAGGACACCCTTTTTATGGCAGTCAATAATCCCTTGCAAGGCAGATTTAATCTCGGGTATAGAAGAAAAAGGAGCAACCCAGCCAAGATTTTCTCTTTTTATAAGACTTTCTACTGCCCCTTTAGCACTCAACCCTAAGATGGGTTTCATAGCCGCAATACACCTATATATTGCCTGTGGAATATTTCTCTCTTTATCCGCTATAATTATCCCTGCATCAGCTGTAAGTAGCCGTCTTATCCCTTCCTTACCGGATGTGTCTTTAATATAAGAACAAACATTCTCAAGAGGAAACTCAAGAATGAGCCGCTGCTGTTCTTCATCCATATCTCCAACAAATTCAACCCGTAATATATTGCATAGACAGGGGTCTTTTCTTAGCAGTTCCTTTATTGCCCTTAAAAGATATTGATGTGTTGTGTTTTTATCTATCCTTCCAAGACAAACAAGTCTTAATTTATCGTCTGCCCTATCTGTCGTATCAACAACCCCCATCTCTTCCCTATCATATCCATCAGGCATACAAACAAATTTATCCCTTCCCCAGAAAGGATATTTCTCGTAAAAAAATTGACACCATTCTTCAGAGCAAGAAATAACCCTTCTTGCATTTCTGATGATGGTCTCCTCCATTTTTTTTTCCATGTTTTTATAAAACTGGGAGAAGATTCCATGCTTTTTTGTCCCAACCCAGTTTTCTCGTACATCTGCTATCCACGGAACCCCTGTTTGACAATGTACCTGATACCCAAGCCAGGAAATAGAATACGGGGGGGCAATAGTATATATCAAATCAAACCTTTGTTTCCCTGTAATCTCTTTTATCTTTCGAAGAACACCTGGAATCCACAAGACTTTTTCATCCGGGATAAGACATGTTGATATTAAATTTTTCATTATACCTGTTTTTTCTGAAAACCTGTCTGGTTTTACCTCGTAAGTAGCGAGGTGCGGAACAGCCGGATATTGTTCCTCGCTATCGGATGTCAGAGAGTGAAGTTGTTCTTTTTCATTATTCATGGGTGCGAGGTCTGTCTCACTCCCATTAGTCTTTACAGTCAAAACAGACACATCCCAGCCAAAGGAAGACAGATGCTTTACCAAGCCTGCCGCCCGATAAGCAGAATCACTTGTTTGAGGTGGAAAATTATAGGAAATAAGGAGTACATGTTGCATTTTATTCTCCAAAGACACTATCCTATTATCGAAGTTATACCCTTTACACCATCCATATAATCCTGAAGCACTCCTGGAACAGTTACGCTTCCATCTGCCTGTTGATAATTTTCTAAGATAGCAACCAGGGTTCTACCCACAGCTAATCCTGAGCCATTCAGGGTATGAACAAAGGATGGTTTGGCTTCCGGTGTTTCCCGAAACCTTATGTTTGCTCGTCTTGCTTGATAGTCCTCAAAATTGCTGCACGAAGAGATCTCTTTATAACATCCAAGACCGGGCAACCAGACCTCAATATCATAGGTTTTAGCTGCAGAAAAGCCCAGATCACCGGTGCAGAGGACAATTACTCGATATGGAATCAATAGCAATTTCAACACCTCTTCTGCATCTTCAAGCAGTCTTTCCAGCTCATCATAAGAATTTTCAGGCTTGACAAATTTAACCAATTCTACCTTATTAAACTGATGCTGCCGAATAAGACCGCGAGTATCCTTGCCATAAGAGCCGGCTTCTGCCCGAAAACATGGGGTATATGCTGTATAATAAAACGGTAGCTTCCTTCCATCAAGTATCTCGTCCCGATGGATGTTTGTTACCGGCACCTCAGCGGTTGGTATCAAATAATAATCTGTACCGCCGCATTTGAATAAATCCTCTTCAAACTTGGGAAGTTGTCCGGTACCGGTCATACTGGCAGAATTAACCATGAATGGAGGCAATATCTCTTGATAGCCATGTTTTTTGGTATGAAGATCCAGCATGAAATTAATTAATGCCCTCTCTAATCTGGCTCCAGCCCCCTTATAAAGGCAAAATCGTGCCCCTGTTATCTTTGCAGCCCGTTCAAAGTCCAGGATGCCAAGTGCCTCCCCAATATCCCAATGAGGCTTTGGCTCAAACGCCATCTCAGTCGGGTTGCCCCATTTTTTTACCTCAACATTGTCTTGCTCATCCTTTCCCATGGGCACGCCTTTATGTGGAATATTTGGGATAAGAAGGATTGCTGTCTTAATCGTATTTTCAATCTCTCTTAATGCTCCATCCAGATTTTTTATTTTTTCTCCCACATCTTTCATCTTTTCCAACAAATCATCAGACGGAATACCCTGTTTTTTTCGTCGGCCAATCTCTTCAGAGGCAACATTGCGTTGACACTTCAATTGTTCTGCCTCAACAAGGTTTTTTCTCCTCCTCTCATCTGCCTCTAACAATTCATCAAGAAGCATCTCAACATTTCCGCTGCGAGGCAAAAGCCTTTCACGGATCAGCTCTGGATTTTCGCGAATAAGTTTAATATCTAACATGTTTTCTCCCTATGTGTTGACTATTGTAGACGAAGCGTCTCGCTTCGTATCCTTTGGTATGGTGTATTTCATGCACCATTTGGTTGCAATATACATTTCTTATAACGAGTCGGGACGAATCGTCTACACCTATCTCATCATCTTCCGTGATATTTCAGCAGCTCTTTTAGGTTCCATTTTGGCTAACACTGCTGCTTTTACAGTGCTATTCATCTTTTTAAGGATATTTACAATCTGACGATCATCCATGTTCTGAAATATCTCTATAATCTTTTTTGGGCTCATCTTTTCAAAGGAAGAAGCCTGTTCTTGCCATTTCTCATCTTCAGTTTTTTTATCAGATTTTTCTTTTTCCCAGGCAGTCTTTTCTTGAAAAATCTCTTGTTCTGCTTGAGAAAGCTCTTGTTCCTTTTTTTTAAGCTCTTGTTCCTTTTCCTTGAGTTCTTGTTCCCATTTTTTTAGTTTTTTCTCTTGTTCCTCTCTGCTCTTTTTCAGGGAGTCCATCTTCAGGTCAACAGTCTCTTTCCAGTCAACCTTTTCTTCTTCTTCAACATCCTCTGTCTCTATTTGATTGGGAGCAAACGAAGAACCTATTATCGGAAGTTTCTGTAAAACCTTATCCTTATCAAAAACACCAAACATATCCATTAAAAAAAAAGAAGCAATTAATAGGACAATAATCAAGATTAACAGAAAAAATACAACAATAGCCTGACCAGCACCAGAAGGGTTGCCTGCTTTTTTGGTTTCATCTGCTATTTCTTTTTTCCTCCTTGCACTAAGGTTGTATTGCCACAGAGATCACAGAGGCCACAGAGAATTTTAAGGCTAAATGTAACTACTCAGGTGTTTAGGCTGAAGGCTATTAGATAGGAGGGAATTATGCGATAAGGGCATATAACCTGTTTACCTTCCCTACAGCCTAAAAGCCTACAGCCTATCTACCTGAGTAGTTACGGCTAAACTTTGTTTTTCTCTCTTTCCTCTGTGCCCTCTGTGGCTATTCTGTAACTAATCTATGATCCCTGAAAATATTGTAACACTCTGGCTACATAATTCTGTGTTTCTATAATTGACGGGATACCGCCTGCCTTTTTAACCGTTTCAGGTCCTGCATTATAAGCAGCAAGGGCAAGCGGTAGGTTTTGATTGAACTTATCTAATAAATCCTTGAGGTATTTGGTCCCACCCTCTATATTTTCTTCTGGAGAAAAGATGTTTTTTACCCCTACTGTTCTTGCGGTTTGAGGCATTAATTGCATCAAGCCACATGCCCCTGCAGGGGAAACAGCTGCAGGATTAAAATTAGATTCTGCTTTAATAATCGATTCAATCAGCTTTACATCTATTCCATACTTTTGGCTGACACTGTTGATTATTTCAGCATATTGATAGGGATACCCTTTTGTATCTGTCTTTTCCCCTTTTGCCTCTTTAAGTGCTTCTTGAAACGAAGATGCAGATTCTTTTAACATAGACGGTGGAACATTATCCATCTTGTCTCCGGAAAGTTGGCCAAATTTTTCCTCTAAGGCATGAATTTTGGTAAAAACCTGAAGAAGATTTTCTAACATAACAATACCCCTCCCAATTATTTTAAGCAGTTACAAATATATCATCTTTTTTTACAAATGTCAAGAAAAAAGACAAATAGCTGAATATTCGATAAAGCGAATCCTGAATTCACACTACCCCATAAATCTGCCTCTAAGAGGGCATAGAAAGGGCAAGAGAGCATCCATGTTTATTCCATGATGATAGGATGCCCTATTTTTGAGGGCAATAAGAGAAGGTTTTCTTTAGAAAGTAGAAACAACAAAACGAGTTGCAAAATAAGATGTTGGTAAAATCTAAAAACAAACGAGGGCAAGAAAGAGGTGCAATACTATTTTGGAATAGA
>JACQYP010000111.1 GCA_016208205.1 Candidatus Desantisiibacteriota bacterium
TGGTTTTTGCAGTACCACTCTTTTTTGATATCCATCTCTACAGTACCTTTGACCTTTCAAAGGTTGGCATGATGTTTTTTATTACACTGATTCTGCTTGCCCTGTGGTTGGTGAAGATGATTACGCTTAATGACTTCAGGTCAATTCGGACACCATTTGATTTTGTTGTCCTTGCATTCTTGCTAAGCAACATTGCCTCTACCCTATTTTCCCTTAATCCGGTAATGAGTCTGTTTGGTTGTTATAAAAGATATGAGGGATTACTCGCCATTACCTGTTACATTGTTATCTATTATCTTACTGTAAATTTTATAAAGACAAAGCGGCAGACACTTGGGATATTAACATCCATCCTTATAGTCGGCACCATTTCCGGTGGATATGCCCTTGTACAGCATTTTGGCATGGATCCCTTATCATGGGAGTCATTCAACCCATGGAGAATCATCTCTTTTTTTGGCAACCCTGTATTTTATACGGTCTATGCCTTGATGTCATTACTGATTGGTTTTGGTTTATACCTGTATCTTGGCAAGAAAAAAGAAGAAGTAGGTCGCCACACCCCTAAGCCTGTCATACAAAAGGCAAAAGGAAAGAAAAAGAAAATAGAGGTAGTAGCTGCCACGCAACCAGCCGCAAGCCCTTTATTGAGGAATATGGGGCTTACTATTATAGCCGGTATTGCAGTGATGATTACCTACTGGGGATTTGCCCTTGGTAATACCCGTGGATGCTATCTGGGGTTATTTGGAGGCAGCTTCATGTTCTTCTGCCTTATTGGTAAAAAGATATTCAAAATAGATAAAAAGAAGCTCCTTGCCCTTGGACTTGGGTTGTTTGTTTTATTCTTTTATTATAATATTATGGTCAAGGAAAGCTCTGTTATCGGAAGGCTTGCAGGATTATTCGCTAAAGAAGATGTTAGCAAACTCTCGTCAGTGGAAAAAGCGACTCGAGCCAAAACACCTATCAAGGGTGTAAATATTGTTATGCCATGGAGAATCTTCATCTGGAGGAGTGCCATTGAAAGCATCAAGGATTATCCTGTTCTGGGCACAGGACCAGATGCCATGGGATTGATCTTTCCCAAGTATTTACAAAAAATATTCCCGAAAGATGGCAAGGGTCCGATAGAGTTTGAGGATAGATGCCATCAGGACTTTCTTGACCATGCTGTTGCCCGCGGCGGTATTGGAGCATTTATATCATACTGTTGCCCGCGGCGGTATTCGAGCATTTATATATATCTGGGGTGTTGTTTGCTTTCTTCTGCTCACATGGAAGTTTTATCGTCATTCAACCCTTGCCGGCAGACCGATAATCCTTGGACTTGGTGCCAGTGTCATCGGCTATATTATCCAGAATCAAGTCAGTTTCAGTGTTACACCTGTTTCATGTACGCTTGCTATAGTAACCGGTATTATTGTCCGAAGCGGCTGGATATTTCTGCAACCATCCACAACTACCCCTTGTCTGTCAAACAATTCAATACTTGACAAAATATTAAATACAGCCTTCTTTTCCGGATGTTCATTTATTCCTCAACAACTGTCGGAAAAACATGAAAAACCAAATAATGAAAATGTGATGTATATTGGTTATATACTAATCTTGTGTGGATTAATGTGTGTCTCGTATCTTACATGGCGGATGTATGTGGCTGACAGATATTATAAGATGGGTACGGTATTCCTTGGCAGGGATAACAAGAGGGCGGTTGAGGAATATCAAAAGGCTATTGATTCCTTCCCCTATGAGGTCAGGTATCGTGATGAGATAAACAGGGCATATATTGAACAGGCACGCAACGCTGCTACAGACGAGGAAAGGATTCTCTGGGCAAAAAAGGCTGATGATGGGGCAAATGAGATATTAAGAAGAACCCCTGGGTATGCCAATGGCTATTTTACCCTTGGAATTGCCAATTATCTTTTATCTAAAACAGAAAACGATGAGTTTGTTAAGAAGGCTATTGGTTACTATAAAAAAGCAGCTGAAATAAACCCATTTTCATCTGATACCTATAATAACCTTGGGGTGATATATACCAGACAAAATGACCTTGATAATGCTCTGGCTGTATTTAAGGAGGCATACAGGATAAATCCGGCACATGTAGCCTCTATGGATAATGTTGCCAGGATTTATATCACCAGGAATGAGCCTGAAAAGGCATTAGAGGTATTGAATGAGCTGCAAACAATAGATCCAAACTATCAGGCAGCACGAATTCAGAATATGATTGGCTACCTCTGCTGGCAGCTTGGAAGATTTGATGAGGTGGTTGAGCGGTGCAAAAAGGCATTAGAGGCTGATCCAAAGGACATTTCTGCATTAGAAAACCTTGGCACAGTATATGTGAAAAAAGGGATGTATAAAGAGGCAGCTATGCAATTCCAGAAGGTACTATTGATTGAACCAAATAATCCTAAGGCTATGAAAATGCTGCAATCTATGACTATGCGGAGGTAAAATGCGGGTAACTACTCAAGAGAATAGAACACGGATAACACGGATGGAACGGATTAACACGGATAATTTTTAAATAAAAAACCCGTGAAAATCCGTGTTATCCGTGTTCTATTCTTTCGCATTTCCTTGATGGATGTTATTACATGATTGAGCTTGAAAGGTATACGGCTGCTACTAAATTAGGGATTGAGGCAGTAGATGCAGGGACAATGGGGTGTATCGCTGCTGATATTATTGAAAGTGCACGAAAATGGATTGATTTTGGCTCTGGCAGGGGTGAGTTCAGCCTTGCATTAATAGAAAAAAATAGTCTGCTTAATATCTGGAACCTCGAGGAGCGACCTGATTATATGGAAATAGCAGATAAAGCTCGAAAATCGCTGCCAGAAGAAGAATCAATAAGGATACGAAATATTACCGGTAAAATTGAAAAGGTTACTCGTGGATTGTATACCTCATCAGGTATTTTGCAAAATTCCATGGATGTTGCATCAGTACATTGTTATGAACCCGGGAAAATTTCAGAGCGAAATATAGTTAATGCCATAAATTATTGTCTCAAACCAGGGGGACATGCAATCATGACCCTTGACAGTGAGCTGGACACTTATAAAAAATTTCTAAAATATCTTCAGAATCGCTTCAGTAAGATAATAGTAGGCAATCATCCGACAGAATACCCAAAAACAAGTTTTATATTTGCGTTATGGCATCGACATCCTAAGTTTCCCGGGACACCACCATTTATTTGCATAAAAAAGTAACTATTTAGTTGTACTACAGGTTCATTCTGGGCTACTATGTCCCCAAACAATCACCCTATTGTACCTCAAGGTGCAATCTCTTACCTGCAAGAAACACGGAAAATAAGCTTAATCAAGTGCTATCTCAATGGGTTACAGCAATCATCTTCAATCTGGCATTATTCTTGCTTGTAACGATACTATTAGGGGCTGCCTATGATTAGGGCAACCACAAGGGATTGCCCATACGGCAAATTACAGCACAAGTGTAGGGGCAGTGCCTTGTGCCTGCCCATTACAGCACAAGTTAAAGTATAATCGCAACAGGGGTCAAAGTACAAACGAATGTGGTATAAAAAATTAATGAGGGGGGGAGAAAACAGCATCAAATGGATGGTGTTCATGACAATAGCTGTGCTTGTACCATCCATCTCATACGCTTACGGGACAATCACCGGCAGGGTCGTCAATTCTTCAGGGGCGATACCCTTGTCAGGTGCAACAGTAGCTGTATTATGCAATAATACTGTCGTTGGAAGCACTACAACCGATACAAACGGTAATTATTCCTTTTCCAATCTTACCCCAGAGGTATATTCGATAAGAGCCTCTGTTCCTGATTATGCTATCCGCTTTTTCCCATCCCCAGTCAAGGTGTTTGATGGTTCAATCAGTCAAAATATTAATATCCCACTTATGTCCATAGGAAATACCTCTGGCAAGGTTAGCTTTGACTCTAATCTTGATGGAAATTACGAGATTTATTCTTTAAATGGTTCAAGTAGTTCCAGTATGGCAAGATTAACCTATAACCTCTATGATGATTCCGACCCTTGCGTGTCCTGGGATAATGGGAAAATAGCCTTTGTCTCAAACCGTGATAATAACAATGAAATCTACATCATGAATCAGGACGGATCAAATCAGCTGCGGCTTACTAATATTTCAGGACAGGATATATCCCCATCATTTTCACCCGACGGGAGCAAAATAGTATTTTCATCCAACAGGGATAATAATTATGAGATTTATTGTATGGATAGCAATGGCTCAAACCCAACCCGTCTGACCAATCATTCCTCATCCGACTCATCCCCTGCCTTCTTGCCGGATGGCAGGAAAATCGCCTTTTCCTCAAATAGAGCCGGCAGCTATGACCTTTATATCATGAATGCTCAAGATGGCTCAGGAATAACGAGACTGATTACTGCTACTGGCACTACTGGGACAAAGACGAGCTTTGCCTTTTCTCCGGATGGACAAAGGATTGCCTTCAGCATGCAATCAGGTACGAATACAGATATTTACATCATAGATATTAATGGCTTATCAGGGTTGAGGAGGCTTACTGACCATGCCGCTGAAGACTCGTATCCATGCTTTTCTTCTGACGGCAAGCAGATTACCTTTTGCTCTGCCCGGGATGGAAGACGAGAGTTGTTTGCCATCAATACAGACAGCGGGACAGAAAGCGGTTTAAGAAAACTCTCTACCAATACATCCTTAAGCCTGCAAAACAACCCTTCATGGTCATCAGGCTCTGTGGGCACAGGCTCTATCTCTGGCACTGTCTCTTCATCCCAGGCAGTATCAGGTGCCCTCATAGAGATATTGCAGAATAGAGCCATCATTGCCACAGCCACCACTACCTCAAACGGACAGTACATAATTAATAACCTGGCTATGGGGCTTTTCAGGCTCAGGGTGTCATGCCCGGGCTACAAAACCATGTATCTTCCACAACCAATAGCAATTTCTCGTGGTATGGAAACCACGGCTACAATCCTGCTTTATCCGCTCGGGTATGCCTTTGGCAAGATAGCCTTTGTCTCTCAGCGAGACGGCAATCAAGAGATTTATATCTGCAATGCCGACGGCTCAAAACAAACCAGATTGACCTATAACCAATCCTCAGATATTGACCCCTGCCTTTCCCCTGATGGGACAAGGATAGTCTTTACCTCTCGTCGAAGCGGGAATGAGGATATATTTATCATGAATAGTGATGGAACAGATCCGAAGATGTTGACTAATACCTCACGGAATGACTGCTACCCTTCGTTTTCTCCGGATGGGAAAAAGATACTCTTTACATCCTATCGATATGGGAATGCAGACCTTTTTCTTCTTGACATCAACACACTGGAGATAACCAGGCTTACTGCAAACCCATATGACGAGTATGAAGCCATATTTTCACCTGATGGGGAACAGATTGCTTATGTTGCCTTTATCAATAATACCAATAAGATCTACATTATGGACAGTTGCGGTAGGAACCAGAGACGATTAACCTCAACAGCTGGCGAAGAACACCACCCATCTTTTTCACCGGACGGGGAAGAAATTGCCTTTGCCTCAAATGTCAGCGGCAACTATGAGATATACACGATTAATATAGCCGGCACGCAACAAAGGCTGACAACCTCGCCCTGCAGGGATGGTGACCCATGCTTTGCACCGGATGGATGTAGCCTGACCTTTTATTCGGAGCAAGCAAATGGTTATGAAATCTGTACCATGAACAATATTGGCTCAAATATAGAGCGGCTTACCAATAACATTGACCCTGACTTTTATCCGAGTTGGGGCGTGGGCTGTGTCCCTACCGGAGCTATCTGCGGGACAATAACTGATGGTACTACGCCTGTAGCCGGGGCAATGGTTGAGGTTATTCAGGGTATTATGGTTATCGGGACAGCTGCTGCAAATGCAAACGGAACATATACCATCACGGATCTTCCAGCAGGTTTATTTACAGTAAGGGTATCTCATCCCGGATGCATACCGGCAAGTTTTCAGGGACAGGTAACTATTATACAAGGATTTATTACGCCAGATATAAATATTTCCTTGAAACCTATGACGCTATCACAAACAAAGATAGCCTTTACATCCTATGTAGCAAGTGACAATGCAGAGATATATATTGTCAATCGCGATGGAACACACCCTGCCAGGCTGACCTATAGCCCCGGGTATGATGGCGACTCAAGCCCTTCTCCGGACGGCAGAAGGATTGTTTTTTGCTCCAATCGTGATGGCAATTCTGAAATTTATTGTATGGAGACTGACGGCTCTACTCAGTTGAGGCTTACCAATAATGCAGCCTCTGACCGTGAGCCAAAATTCTCATTCGATGGGCAGAGGGTTATCTTTACCTCAAATCGGGATAATCATGATGAGGTCTACATGATAGACATTAAGGGTAATGGGCTGCAACGGCTGACCTATACTGCCGGCAATAGCAATAACCCCTCATTTTCACCGGACGGAACAAGGGTATTGTTTGCCTCTAATCGAGCCGGCAACTATGAGATATACATCATGAATCCGGATGGCTCAGCCCTGCGAAGGTTGACCACAAACTCATATGAGGATAGGGACCCAACATTTTCTCCAGACGGTACAAAGATTGTCTTCTGGAGCAGTCGCGACAACAATAGAGAGATATATTCTATGAATATTGACGGCTCAAATCAACAACGGCTGACATACAATACCGGGTGTGATGATGACCCATTCTTTTCCCCTGATGGGAGCAAGATTGCCTTTTGCTCAACATATAATAATAAGATAGAGGTCTATACCATGGATACAGATGGGACGCATCAGGAAAGGATTACTCATCTTGCCGACAATATCTACTCACCCATCTGGGGTGCAGGAAATGTCGGTACCGGCTCCATATCAGGAAAGGTTTTTGATCACTTAGACAATCCTGTTAATAATGTTTTAATTGAGATACTCAGCGATGATATGAAAATAATTGGAAGCATCACCACTAATGGAAACGGTGAGTATACTGTAGGTAACATTCCCATAGGATACTTTATACTAAGGGCATCTTTAACCGGATATGAAACAAGGTTTTATCCTGATAAGCTTAATATTACTACAGACATTCGGATAGCTCCTATTGATATCCCCTTATTTACTCTTGGCTTGACCAATGGCAAGATCGTCTTTGCCTCTGAGCGGGATGGAAATCCGGAGATTTATATCATGAATGCTGATGGAACTAATCAATCAAGGCTGACCAACGCTCAGACAGATGAGCTGAATCCTGCTGTTTCTGGCACAAGGGTATTGTTTGCCTCTAACCGTGATGGAAACTATGAGATTTATGTAATGAATGCAGATGGCACGGAACAAAAGAGATTGACCGATAATCTATCAAAAGACTCATGCCCTGTCTTTTCACCGGACAGCAAGCTGATTGCCTTTCATTCCGACAGAAATAAAACCTTTGAGATATATACCATGAATGCTGATGGGACGAATCAGCTCAGGCTTACTGCCGGTATTGCCCCATGCTTTTCTCCGGATGGCTCAAGGATTGTATTTGCTAAGTATTACAATAGGAACTATGATATCTTTATCATGAACAGGGATGGTTCAAACCAGAAGGCTCTGACAACTAATACTGCCTATGATTATGACCCTGTCTTTTCTCCTGACGGGGAAAAAATTGTCTTTACCTCACATCGGAACGGAAATGCAGAAATTTACATTATGAATGTTGATGGCTCAAACCAGACAAGATTAACCAATTCGCCTGATTATGATGGGGATGCAGGTTTTTCTCCGGATGGTAAATGGATTACCTTTGCCTCTCGAAGGCAGGGGAATAATAATGATGAGCTCTGGATAATGGATATTAACGGCAATAATCTTATCCGACTGACTACTAATTCGAGCAATGATTATCAGCCTGCATGGACAGTTGCCTCGGTTGGGAATATTTTGTCCTCTATCTCCGGCAATATAACCTCTACTCAAGGAGAAGCCATTGGAAATGCTTCAGTAGAGCTGATAATAGCCGGGACACAAGGAGCATTGTCATTGGTCAAAAGCACCTTGACCAATGCCAAAGGGGCGTATACCATTGTTGTTCCCGGTACAGAGACATATATGCTGCGGTGTTCTGCAGAGGGATATGCAGTCAGGTATCTTGACACAAATATCAAGCTTGTCCCAGGGACAAAGCGGACTGGCGTAAACCTGAGCCTTATACCAATTGGACCCAAGGGGGGCAAAATAGCCTTTGTCTCTGATTGGAAAGGGACCCCTGATATTTATATCTGTAATGCTGACGGCTCAAACATTACCAGATTGACGAATAATTCGGCAATTGAGTCTGCCCCAATGCTTTCCTACGACGGCAGTAAGATTGTTTTTCATGCTGATATCGAGGGCAAAAATGAATTATACATGATGAACGCTGATGGAGGTAGCACCTCTGGCAGCTCAAGCCTCAGACGGCTGACAACCAATTCATTAAACGATGAGTATCCGTGCCTTTCGCCTGATGGCAAAACCATTGTCTATGCAAGCGGTTATGCTGATAACAAGGAAATATACCTTTTAGACATTACTTCTTCTATCCAGAAACGGCTGACCTATAACTTTTATGATGACTCATCCCCGAAATTCTCAGCTGATGGCAGAAGAATCGTGTTTTGCTCTGAGCGGGACGGGTCCTCGCAGGTTTATATGATGAATGCTGATGGCTCGGATCAAGTCAATCTTACCGGCACCTCATTTGCAAGCTTTTACCCCTGTTTTTCTATGGATGGACAAAAAATATTCTTCCAGCGAGGTACAAATGAGTTGTGTGAAATGAACCTGCTGGATAGGAGTATCCGTGTTCTGTCTATTGGCTCAGGTATTTCGTCGGTTTCTCCTGATAATAAACTGATTGTTTTTTCTCGTGATAATAATATTTATACCACCGGCTCAAGCCAGCCAATAACAAACAACTCAAGACATAACCATTCGCCCTCATGGTCGCCAGGTGAGGTGAGATGCGGTGCTATCAATGGGGTTATCACTGATATATACAGTAATACATTAATTAATGGGGCTGTAGTCAAACTATGTCAGGGAACAACCACTGTTGCTACTGCTGTTACCGGATTAAACGGCAAGTATAGCATCAGCAATCTGATGGCAGAAAAATACAGTCTGAAAATATCATGCCCCGGGTATGCTCTCAAATATTTTGCAAGCGATGTCTATATTACACAGGATACAACCCTTGAAATCTCTCTTCAACTTCAACCAATAGGACAAAAAGGCGGCAAGATAGCCTTTGTATCTGACCGTGATACTAATAAGGAAATATATGTTATGAATGCAGATGGGACAAACCAGACCCGTCTTACCGATAATTTCATTGACGATTATGACCCATGCCTTATCCCTGATGGGACAAAGGTTGTGTTTACCTCTATACGGGATAATAATGAAGAGATATACAGCATGGATGCCTTTGGCAGCTCTACTGTTCGGCTTACGACCTCTTCAGGCAGTAGCGATAGGCAGCCACGATTCTCACCTGATGGAACAAAAATAGCCTTTACAGCCAATCGGGATGGGGATGATGACATCTATATCATGGATGCTGACGGCAAGAATCAAAGGAAGCTGACCAACAGCATGGCAAACGAGTATTCACCATGTTTTTCACCGGATAGGAAAAAGATCGCCTTTTGCTCTGATTATCAAGGGGTAGCAACCCTGGCAGGGGATTCGCAGGTGTATTTCATGGATATTGATGGTCAGGTGATGACACAGGTTACCAATATACCGGGAGGGTGTTTTAATCCCAGCTTTTCGCCGGATTGGCTGCAGCTTATCTTCTGGGCAGCAACAACTACAGATACCATGTTTGTCATGAACATAGGGGAAACAGGGGCACAGCAGCTATACAATGGTTCAGGTACCCTTGGCTACTGTCCGAATGGAGAAAAGATTGTTTTTTGCTTAAACAATGAGGTTTGTGTCATAAATGCAAACAACAGCGCGCCCATGTCGCTTACCGGAAATTCCGGACACAATTATTCTCCCTCCTGGTCAACAGGCGAGGTAAAGACAGGCTCTATTTGCGGCACCATTACTGATGCAAATGAGAAAAAAGCCATTGCCGGGGCAGGTATAAAAATAATTCAAGGCTCAAAGATTGTTGCCACCGGAATAACCGATATCACAGGCAGCTATTGTATTGATGGGCTTGTTGCCGGAAGGTATCTGGTTTATGCCTCTGGGATTAATTATAGCTATGGATACTGGCAGGGGAATGTTATTGTTGTTGCCAGCAATACAACCAGGGGTATCAATCTCCAGCTTATCCCTATAAAAAATGGCGGGAAGATTGCCTTTGTCGCAGTAGAGACGCAAAATGCAGTAGAGACGCAAAATCTTGCGTCTCTACCACAAGGTAATCAAGAGATATATATCATGAATATTGACGGCTCAAACCTGACAAATCTTACCGGGTGTATTGCCAATGATTTTGATCCATGCCTGTCATCAGATGGTAAGAGGATAGCCTTTACCTCTAATCGCGATGGGAATGATGATGTTTACATCATGGAGGTTGAGGGGACAAAGAGTATAAAGAGACTGACCACTGACCCAAAACACGATCATGAACCAGCCATATCCTCAGATGGCAAGAAAATAGCCTTTACCACAGACTGGGATGGGGATGATGAGATATATATCGTTAATGCAGATGGTACGGGTGAAAAGAGATTAACCAATAATTCGTACAAAGACTCATCGCCCTGCATCTCTCCGGATGGGACAAGGATAGCCTTTTGCTCTGACAGAGCCGGGAAATCTCAGGTTTATCTGATGAACATTGACGGCACAAATACGATAAATCTTACCGGTACAACGAGTGATAATTATAACCCATCTTTTTCTCCGGATGGCTTAAGCATGGTCTTCTGGTCAAACAGGAATAATATCGATGGAATATATATCATGAATATAGATGGCAGTGCTGTCCGGCTATTATCTGAAGGGACAGATAACCCTTGCTTTTCACCTGACAATGAAAAGATAGCATTTTCTGGCGGAGGTAGCACCTCTGGCAATGGTCAGCTCTATATGATGGATGTTGCTAATGGAAATAACAAGGTTCCACTCGCATCAAACGCTAAACTAAAAAACAATCACCATCCTTCATGGTCACCGGATAGTGTTAATACAGGCTCATTCTCTGGAACTATCACCTGCAGCCTTAATTCGTCGCCTATTCGAGGAGCAATTGTTGAGGCATTTCAAGGAACAGCTACCATTAGCAGTGCGATAACAGATGCAAATGGCAAATTTCTTATCTCTAATCTTGTGGCAGAGCCATATTTTATTCGAGCTGCCGCCACAGACTATAATACACAATGCCTTATCGGCACCATATCCATTATTGCCGGGACAGAGTCGCCTGGTATAAATATTTCCCTGACACCTGTGGTCAAAGGCGGACTTGTTGCCTTCAAATCTGATGACGGTATATACCTGATGAATGCAACCGGCACAAGCAGTATTCGTCTATTGTCTAATCCTGTGTCCACCGGCACCGGCACCCCTCAAGGTTATTCCGCACCATGTCTTTCTCCAGACGGCAGGAAGATTGCCTTTTCATCAAACGAAAGTGGGAACAGTGGTATCTATCTGATGGATACCAATGGGATTAATCTTTCTCGATTAACCTCTGGTGGTACATGTCCATGCTTTTCTCCGGATGGACAAAAAATTGCCTTTGTCTCAGGAAACAACATCTACTTGAAGGATATAACAACAGGAAGTATGACCATGATAATCCAGGGGCTAAGGACAACAGCAGCTACCAAGACATGCACCATAGCAAATTATTCACTATGTTTTTCGCCGGATGGAGGAAGGCTTATCTTTTGTTCAGACAATAATGGATTTCCGCAAGTTTACAGCACATCCATAAGTGGTACAGAGACACGCAACCTTACCGGTTCATCATCTGCTAACCTTTCGCCATCATTTGCACCGGATGGGAGTAAGATCGTGTTTTCCTCAAATCGGGATGAAGGAAGATACAGGCTTTTTTCCATGGATCCGGATGGCAGCAATCAACGATGCCTGTCTGTTCCTCTTGATAGTGATTTGAGAGAGCCATGTTTTTCACCAGACGGCAAGCAGATAATCTTCTGGGCAAATAATCCTGACCTTTATAGATTTAACCTCAGTAATGGTGAGCTGACTCAATTAACGACAGGTACTGCCAGCGATACAAAACCATCATGGTCAGCCGGTGCACTTGGCAGCGGCAAAATAATTGGAACTGTGATTAACTCAAACGATGGCTTTGCTGTGCCGGGTGCCACAGTAAATATCTATCAGGGCAAACAACTTGTATCAACAGCTATTACAGATGTTTTTGGCGAGTATTCTATCCCTGATGTTTATATTGGTGAATATCTGCTCACTGTGTCATATCCAAGCAGGTATGCCCTAAAACGCATACCCGCATTAGTCAGGGTTATCTCTGATATGACCACTATTGTCAATACATCACTTATCCCTATGGGAGAGAAAAATGGCAAGATAGTCTTTGCAGTCCAAAGGAATGAGGTAGCACCTCTGGTGCCGGAGGTGCTACCTCCAGTCGGTACTACTACCAATATTTATATCATGAATGCAGACGGATCATGCCAGCAGCAGATTACCTCCGGGAAAAAGGCAAATGGGGACATTGCCAATTATTACCAGCCATTCCTTTCACCAGATGGGAAAAAGATTGCCTTTGTCTCTGACATAGAGGGCAATGATGATATTTATCTCATGAATAGTGATGCCTCAAACAAGATTCGTTTGACCACAAGCAATACTTGCGATAATAGCCCAAGCTTTTCACCTGACGGCAAAAAAATTGTCTACGCCTCTGCAGGGAATGGCATACGGATTATTGATATTGAAACCATGCAGCAAACGACCATTGCCGGAAGTACTTATGTATCCCCCTCGTTTTCGCCAGATGGACAAAAGATTGTGTTTACCAATAAATTAAATGACGAGGATGAGAATGAGGATGAGAATATTTATCTTATGAATGTTAACGGTTCAAACCTTGTAAACCTTACTGGAAGCAGCACCGGAAGCAGCAGCCTGAATCACAGCCCAACATTTTCTCCGGATGGATTAAAAATAGTCTTTGTTTCTAACCGCGATGGCAATGAAAATATCTATATCATGGATGCTGACGGCAGTAATCAAGGACGCCTGACCAATGATACTGCTGAAAATCTTTCACCATCGTTTTCACCTGATGGGCAAAGAATCGTTTTTTATTCAAATCGCGATGGGAACAATGAGATCTATTCCATAGACCTTGAAGGCAGGGAAACACAAAGGTTGACAAATAATCTGACCAATGATTTCCAGCCATCCTGGTCCACCGGGGACATAGGATACCTTGTTGGCAGTATTACCGGTACTATCTCAAGGTTCTTAAACGGGATACCAATATACCGTGCAAGGGTATCTGTTTATCAGGGGCAGACACTTGTAGCTACCGGGACAACCAATATCAACGGCACCTACAGCATTGGAAGTATCCCGGTTGGAACGGTCAGCGTAATTGCCTCACATCCGGAATATATCAGCAGGGTTTATGAACAAGAAGTAACCGTGATTGCTCAAGCAATAACCCCTGATATTAATTTCAGTCTGCCTTATTTTCAGCGGCAGGGAAGGTTTACCTTCGCCTCCCAGCAGGATGGCAACCCTGAAATTTATATCATGAATGGGGACAATTCCAACCGACAAAGACTGACATTTAATTCAACTGAAGACATGCAGCCATCAATGTGCATGGATGGCACAAAAATTGCCTTTGTCTCTGATAGAAATGGCAACAAAGAAATCTATATCATGGATGAAGAGGGCTGCGGACAAAAAAGATTGACCATCTCAGGCGGTGAAGACAGCCATCCATGCGTGTCTGCTGATGGTAACAAGATTGCTTTTTGCAGTGAAAGGGATGGCAATTTTGAGATTTATACGATGAATATTGACGGCACAAATCAGACCAGATTAACTAAAGATTTGATGAACAAGGATAGTAGGGATCCATTCATTAGCAGGGATAATAAAAAAATCACCTTTGTCTCTGATAGGGATGGCAACAAAGAAATCTATATCATGAACGCTGACGGAAGAGAGCAAAAAAGATTAACCAATAACCTGTTTCCTGATTATGACCCTTGCATCTCGCCTGATGGCAAACGAATTGTTTATACCTGTGTCATTAACAGCAATGAAGAGATAGCCATCATGAATGTGGATGGCAGCGGAATACAGATTCTAACCAATAACCCTGCCCATGATTATGACCCGCAGTTTTCACCGGATGGGACAAGGATTGCCTTTTGCAGCGACAGGGATGGGTTCAGTCGAATATATGTAATGGATCTTGATGGACAAGGGCTATCCCCGATTATTGATCTTGAGCCAAACGACCACTTAAGCCCTATTATGGATCAGGATAACTTTAATCCGTGCTGGACCTCCGGCGGCTATGGTCAGGCAAGTATTGCCGGCAAGGTTATCTTTGTTAAGGATATAGAGGAAGCAGTATTTGGGGCAAGGATAGAGGCAGTTTGCGGAACAATGGTCATGGGTGCTGCATCTTGCGGACCAACCGGCAGGTATGCAATATTTGGACTCTCACCCGGTATTTATCGTTTGCGTGTCTCTGCCAATGGTTATGCTACCCAATTTCTTCAACAAGCGATTGTAGTCAAACAGGATCAGATAACAACGGGTATAGATTTTAAGATTATCCCTATTGGCTCAAGGGGCGGGAAAATAGCCTTTGTCTCTGACCGCAGCGGCACAAATGAGATTTATGTCTGTAATGCAGACGGGACAAATCAGACAAGGCTTACCTATGGTAATTATAGCAACTATACCCCTGAGTTTTCGTCTGATGGCAAGAAAATCGTGTTTGTCTCTAACAGGACCGGGAACAATGAGATATATATTATGGAGGCTGATGGGACAGGACAAAAGAGGCTTACCTATTCCTTAAGAAACAATCAGTCGCCAACCTTTTCACCGGACAGCAAACAGATTATCTTTACTGCTGATGGCGAGTTTATGATCATGAATGACGACGGAACTCAGCAAAGAAGGCTTGAGGCTGATCTCATTGGTGAATCTCCCCAGTTTTCACTTGACGGGACAAGGATTGTGTTCACCAGGGATCATCAAATATATGTGAGTAGTAAGGATGGTGTCAATATTGCCAATCTGACCAATGGATTATTGCAAGAGGCAGAACCTGTGTTTTCACCTGATGGAGAGACGATTGCCTTTACCGGAACAGGGGATAACCTTTCAAATGAAGGCTATCTGTTTGATGTTAATCAGCGAACCATATCCAGATTAACTCAGAGCTGGAGAAGTGATGCGATATCGTCTTATTCCCCTGATGGGAAAAGAATCGCGTTTACGACTGACAGGGATAGTGCCGGCAATGGTGAGATATACAGCATGGCTCTTGACGGCTCTCTTCAGATGCGGCTGACCAATAATAATGCCAATGATTATCAACCCTCATGGGCACCGGGCGATGTTGGGCCAGGGACAATCACTGGTTTTGTCTCACGCAGAGACGCGGAGAACGCGGAGAAGACGACAGCTAAGAGAGCACCAGATATGGAAGCTTCTGCTGATAAGGTAGCACAGGCATTCCTGCCTGTGATTAAAGTGGCTGATATGGCAGTCGCTGATGTTTATGACACTGGGTCAAGTGTAAATGAGAAGACAGCTATCATCATGTCTGCCTCTGACACAGCAGACAGTATCTCAAAGGATGGGCTGGTTGTATCTGAGCCTGCTGGTGGCACAGGCATCCTTGCCTGTGATTCTGCAATAAAGGGTGCCCTGGTTGAGCTGCTGCGAGATGGGGCAGTAATTGCCTCAACCCTTACCGATTTAAGTGGCAGGTATGTTATCCCAAATATTGCCGGCGGAAATTATCTCCTGTGGTGCAGTGCCCCGCCTGAATATGGGGTAAAATCATTTGCTCAAGAGGCAACCATTGCCATAGAGGATAAAACACTAACCCTTGACCTCGAATTATTCCCAATAGGCACAAAGGCTGGACGGATAGTATTTGCTTCGGGTCAAGATGGTAATTCTGAGATATACAGCAGCTATCCGGATGGCAGTAGACTGTTAAGGTTGACTACAAATACAGCTAATGACCATTCCCCGGCAATATCCCCGGATGGCTCAACGGTTGCCTTTGTCTCGGGCCGTGATGGAAATAACGAGCTATATCTGGCAAATATTGACGGTACCTGTCAGATGCGGCTGACAGATACAGGGATAAATGAGTATACACCTGCATTTTCTTCAGATGGAAAACAATTAGTGTTCTGCTCAGAAACCAATATCTTTGTGATAAATATCGATGGCAGCGGGCTGATACCCTTGATAAATGGAATAAACAGCGTTTCTTGTCCCTCATTTTCGCCTGACAATGGGAAGATTGCCTTTGCCTCAAATGGTAATATCTACACCATGCCTTCAGCCTACAGACCTCAGACATTACTTACCACTAATTCAGGGGTAAACATTACCCCATGTTTCTCTCCAGACGGCACAAAGATTGCTTTTGCTTCAGACAGAGACGGTAATTTTGATATTTACCTGATGAATATTGATGGTACAAATCAGACCATGGTTACCAATGACTTAAATTATAACACCAAACCTGCCTTTTCCCCGGATGGCAGCAAGCTTGTCTTTTGTGCTCAAATAGATGGGATCAACAAGCTCTCCATGATTGATATAGATGGAAAGAATCAACGGATGGCAGGAACCATCTCTGCCTATTCGCCTTGCTGGGGGATTGAATATTGTGGAAGTGCGGTCATCCACGGTTCATTGTCTGTAAATACTTATCCCTCTGGGGCAACGATTTATCTCGATGGTGCAAGCACAAATAAAACAACTCCATGCGTTCTGAGCGTTTCACCAGGTACGCACACCATTACCCTGACAAGGGATTGGTGTGAGATATGGGAGGGTATGGTAAACATTTCAGAGGAACAGGCTGTATCCTTAACCGTTCTCCTTTGCGGCTCAATATCTATTACATCATTCCCAACAGGGACAGCTGTTTTTATAGATGGCACAGCAACGAACAAGATAACACCATGCATACTGACTAATATGCCCCACGGTACGTATACCCTTACCCTGAGCAAGGATGGCTGGCAGACATGGACAGGGGCAGTAAGACTTTCCACAAACACAACAACCCTTGTTAATGCCTCATTGCGTATCTACGGGTCAGCATCAATCAACTCAGAGCCAAATGGGGCAATGGTTTATCTTGATGGTACAAACACAGGCAAGACGACCCCATGTGTCTTGATCAATGTGCCTGCCGGGACACATACAATTGCTCTTACGCTGAATGAATACCAGACATGGGTAGGAACGATTACCATCTCTACTGCCACTACCTTTGTTTCCTTAGATATTCCACTTACCACCTGTAAATCTGTCTCCATCAACTCAGAGCCGGTCGGGGCAACGGTTTATATAGATGGTACAGCCACGAATAAGGTAACGCCATGCACACTGATTGATGTGCAAATAGGGGTTCATGCCATTACCCTGATTAATGGTAACAACAGTTGGATGGGGACAATAACCGTGTCTACCAGCACCACCAGCACCCTGCTCGTTATCTTCGGGACATCTACCGGAACAAACAGTTGCAGCTCAATCTCTCTAACCTCTTTCCCATCAGGCGCAACCGTATCCCTTGATGGGGTAAATATCGACAATCTTACGCCATGTGTCCTGCCCAATATTTCTCTGGGGACACATACCATTACCCTGAGCAAGGATGGCTACCAAAGCAGGGCATGTAATGTAACAATATCACCAAACATGGTATTATTCCTTGCAGTAGGGCTTGATGTTGCTCAGCCAAGCTATGGCTCAATCTCCATTATATCTACCCCAACCGGAACAGCTGTTTATCTGGATGGTACAGCCACAAATAAGACAACACCATGCACCTTAAACATGATACCCACAGGTACATATACCATTACCTTGAGCAAGGATGGCTATCAGGTATGGACACAGGCAGTAATGGTTTCAAAAGGCACAACCTTGCCTCTTGAGGCCGTACTTGTTCCCATAGCAACACCGAGTTATGGCTCAATATCCATTACATCTACCCCAACAGGAGCAGCGGTTTATCTGGATGGTACAACCACAAATAAGATAACCCCATGCCTCTTGAACATGATACCAGCAGGTACACATACCATTACCTTGAGTAAGGATGGCTATCATGCATGGACACAAGCAGTAATGGTTTCAATAAACACAACCTTGCCTCTCGAGGCCGTACTTATTTCCATAGCAACAAGTACCCAGGCAGTAGTCAGGATGCAATCAACCATAACTGATAAGAATATTTGCACAGATATTATTATTACCAGTGCAAAAAATCTGTGTGGGGCACACCTTGCTCTGCGGTATGATGTTACTAAGATAAGTGTGGGTAGCATTACTAAAGGGGATGCCCTTTCCAATCTTTCCACCGTGTTCTTTCCACAGGTTAATACCATAACCGGAGGTATAGATGTATCATTAGCTGCCCTGAGTGCAATCATTCCTGATGGCTGCATATTGCATGTCAATAGTCATATAACAACAAATGAGGCGATAGATCCTGATATGGCAATGGCTCTGGAACTCATAGAATTGAGAGATACAAGCAATAATTCAATCCCCTACACATTCACCACAACCTCTGGTACAGGCACAACAGGGACAATTACCCCAGAGGCTACCGCACTCTTGTTATCACCCGGTGTAATCCCTATAAGCGTAGGGGGTGTATTCCCTGTAGACATTGTGGCAAAAAATGTGACTGACCTGACCGTAGCAGAGATTCACCTTCTATTTGACCCACAGCTATTGCAGGTCATGGATAGTAATGGTTCAGCAACCGATGGCATTCAGATTGCGGGTAACAGTTTCTTTGGTGATGCTATCAAGAATACGGTTGATAATGATAATGGGCATATCCAATTTACCTCATGCCTTCTTTTTGGGACAGCTACAGGCAATGATACGATTGCCACTATTTACTTTAAGTCTATTTGTGGCGGGACATCAACCATTGCTTTTAATCTTAATACAGCTAAGAATCAAGAAACAAAGCTGCTTAATGACCATACAGCCATCTCCTTTACCATGACGACAGCCACTGTAACAGCTACAGGCGGATGTAGTGGCAGTATCAATGGGTTTGTCGGCATATTAGAGGAAGGCAGTCTTTTCTTTACAGACAAAATAACCGTAATCCTGAATGGCATAGGGGGCGAAAGAACTGTTACCACAAATAAGTTAGGCTGTTTTTCATTCTCAGGGATAGCCGCAGGGACATACACCCTGACAGCAGACATTCCAGTGGCAAGCCGTGGAACAAGGAGTGTAATTGTAGTTACTGAGAATGAACAAATAAATATTGGTACCCTCTCATTGCTTGCAGGGGACAGCAATAACGATGGAGCAGTTAATGGCTATGACTTGTTGGTGCTACGCGATGCATTTGGTTCGATGAAGGGTGAGGCTAATTGGAATCAAGAAGCTGACTTCAGACCAGACGGTTATATCAATGGGTATGACCTGCTCAGCCTGCGGCATAACTTCGGGAGTATAAGTCAAGGGCTTGCACCTGTACTTAATTTCGAATCGCGAATTGCGGATTGCGGATTGAAAGATTCGAGATTCAAGATTCAAGATTCGAGATTGCAAGCCACATCCTTAAGCATTGAGGGATCTATCAACCCAACGATAAACAGTACCTTTACTGTCAAGGTATGCGTAAGCGATGTTAAGGATCTGGCGGTAGCAGAGCTCCATCTTGGGTTTAATCCGGATGTTCTGGAGGTAGTCGATGCAGATTCAGGTTTACCGGGCATACAAATCAGCCAAGGGGATTTCCCATCTAACGCTTCGACAATAAAAAATCAGGCAGACAACCAAACAGGCAAGATAGACGTTACCTCATACCTGCTCTCAGGTGCTGTCTCTGGAACAGGTGTTCGGGCTACTATCAGATTCCGGGCAAAGTCAGTAGTAACGAGCGGCGTATCATTTGATTGATATAAAAATATACAATATTGCTGGAGAACTCCTGCGAGATGAAAGTATATCTACCACAGATGGCACATGGAAATGGAATGCCAGAAATAATGACAACGAACAGGTGGCAAGCGGGGTATATATCTATCTTATGACCAATGAGAAGGATAAGACTGTTGGGAAGATAGCAGTTATCAAGTAAAAAGTAGTGCGAACCTTCAGGTTCGCAAATAACAAGTGCGAGAATAAATCCTCGCACTACTAATCTATACTCAAGCAAAAGACAGTAATCGGTTATTAGGTAATCAGTAATACCGATCACTGATTATCGATTACCAACTTACTGACTCCCCCAAAATATTGAGAGAATACAAAAAATCTTTACTCCCTCTACGACCTCTGCGTTAATCTATTAAGACAGCTATGGCAAATTCTGATTGTACAGCTCAAAAGTTTCCAAAAAAGTCGTTGACAAAAAACTCATTTTGTGTCATACTACAAATAAAGGATAAGGAGGCAACAAGATGCAAGAAACAGAAGAAAAAAGGCTTATAAGATTCGATTGAGCGGCAAAACATATGATACGGGATAAATCTAATTTTGATATTTTAGAGGGATTTCTGACCGCACTCTTAGAAAAGGATATCAAAATAATAAACCTGCTTGAAAGTGAATCAAACCGTGAGAATGAAACCGATAAGTCTAATCGGGTTGATTTGCTTACGGTTGTGTTCTGCTTCAGCCGGAAACATACTTTTCTTCAATAAATAATGCGAAAAAAGGGTATCAAATAATGTAGCAACAGGTCAGTTTGTCTCTTCAACTAAGACTACAACCAACAGTCAGGGGATAGCCACAGTTTCTCTGACATTAGGGACAGAACCGCCGGGAACATATACCATTTATGGCAGTGTAACCGGATTAGCCGGGTCACCTTGCACCTTTACTGCTAAATCATTAAGGCGATTTGGTAATATTGCGGGTTTCTGCCTGCTTAATCTGAGAACAGGAACGACAGGGACAACGACTGATATTACAGTAGGAATTGTTGGGATTGGGACAACGACCATGACGGATGCTAATTCTTATTTTATATTCCAGAATATACCCTTGTGTCCCTTAATTCCTTAAGTTTTTCTTAAAATTGTCGATATGATTAAATAGATAGAGCTGATTGAATATACAGGGGTTTTGATAAGGGAGGGGGAGATGAAACGAATTGAAGAGTTTTGTTGTCTGAATTTAGGG
>JACQYP010000112.1 GCA_016208205.1 Candidatus Desantisiibacteriota bacterium
ATAGGTTGTTAGCTCTTGTGTATTGACTGAGGAGACTTGGTATCCCTCACTAACAGCCTACAGCCTATCTACCTAATCGCCCACAAGAGGTGTTGGATGAAGTTTGAAGAATCTATGCAGGAATTAGAAGAAATTGTTCGAAAGATGGAGGGTGGAAACCTTCCTCTTGATGATGCATTAGGCCTGTTTGAAAAGGGGATGAAGCTTTCCCTTCTCTGCTCAAAAAAGCTTGAGGCGGCTCGGGCTAAGATAGAAATACTGACCAAAAATAAAGATGGAGAATTGTTGACTCAGCCATTTTGTATAACGCAGGAAGGCTGAAGGAACAGAGGAAAAAGGAGCAATAAAGGCAATTCTGGCTTCTTTATCAAAAAAAGAGGTGTAAAATATGGATATAATAGAATATCTGAAAACAAATGCTATACTAATAGATAATGCCTTAAATGAATGTCTTCCGCCAGAGGACGAGTATCCTGATATTATTCATAAAGCAATGAGATATAGCGTCTTTAATGGCGGAAAACGAATCAGGCCTATCCTTAGTCTGGCTGCGTGTGAAACAGTAGGCGGCAAAAAAGAAGATGCTCTGATGGCTGCTTGTGCCATGGAGCTGATTCATGCCTATTCATTGGTTCATGATGACCTGCCTGCTATAGATAACGATGACTTTCGGCGGGGAAGACCATCGTGCCATAAAAAATATGGTGAAGCCATGGCTATTCTGGCCGGTGATGCACTTCTTACCCATGCTTTTTATCTGATCTCCAAGGGGAAAAATCCTGAACAAAATAATAAGATATTAGAGGATGTATCTTATGCTGTCAGCACCTTTGGCATGATTGGCGGACAGGTGGTAGACATATTAAATGAAAATAAACAGCCGGATGCACCGGTACTTCAATATATTCATACCCACAAAACAGGTGCCTTGATATGTGCTTCTGTAAAGGTAGGTTGTATCCTTGGCAGATGCAGCGAAAAGGAGTTGGCTGTCTTGACCAAGTATGGTGAATTAATCGGGCTTGCATTCCAGATAAAGGATGATATTCTGGAAGTAGAAGGAGAAAAGGGAAAGATGCGAAATAGTGATCTGGAAAAATCAAAGCTTACCTATCTTTCTGTCTATGGTCTTAAGGAATCAAAAGATAAAGTCTCTCAATTGATTACAAAGGCAATAAGTCTGCTTGATGAATTTGGGGGAAGCAATACCCCATTATATCAAATTGCTGAGTTTATTGGAAATAGGGAACATTAACAGAGTTAGGATGTTATAGGTTGTAGGTTGAAGAAATAACAGCATAGCCTGTCACCTGCCGCGACATTAGCATCAAGGATTACAGAATCGTTTATCCTGTAATCCTGTCAAATATCTTGTAGGGAGGCTGAACCGTTACAATGGTTTTAGAAAAGATATCCTCACCATCGGGTCTAAAGACCCTCACTATATCTGAATTAAACAAGTTGTCCTCTGAGATACGGGAATTAATTATTAACACAGTATCTACTAATGGCGGTCATCTTGCCTCCAGTCTCGGTGTGGTAGAATTATCTATTGCCGTGCACCGTATCTTTAATTCTCCAAACGATAAGATAATCTGGGATGTAGGACATCAAGCATATGCCCATAAGATACTTACCGGCAGAAGGGATGTGTTTGGATCGCTGCGAACATTTCAGGGCATATCCGGTTTTCCGCGAAGGGAAGAAAGCCCTTACGATCCCTTTTCCACAGGACATGCATCTACCTCTATCTCTGCGGCACTGGGCATGGCTATTGCCCGGGATATATCAAAAGAATCGTATAAAATAGTAGCTATCATTGGAGATGGGTCAATATCCGGGGGATTAGCCTTTGAGGCATTAAACCATGTGGGATATCTGGGCAAGGATATGCTGGTTATCCTTAACAGCAATGAGATGTCTATTTCACCCACAGTAGGTGCATTGTCCAAATATTTGAATAAGATTCTTACTGCACCGATATATAATCGATTCAGAAAAGATGTTCAGGAGCTTTTAAATAAGGTTCCAAGGATCGGAAGCACGGTAGCTGATCTGGTTCAAAGGGTCGAAGAAGGGGTAAAGAATGTTCTGGTGCATGGGGTATTGTTTGAAGACCTTGGACTCAGGTATATTGGTCCGGTTGACGGGCATAACCTTCCATTATTGATAGAAACATTAAAAAGCGTGCAATCCCTGAATGGTCCTATTTTGCTTCATGTTATCACAAAAAAGGGATATGGCTATAAGCCGGCTGAACAGCATCCGGATATGTTTCATGGGCTGGGGCAGTTTGATGTTGCTACCGGACAACCCAAAAAAGGTCAGGGGATTACCTTTTCTGAGGTATTTGGGAAAACCATGATTGAATTAGCAGCATCCAATCCAAAGATATTTGCTATCACTGCTGCCATGGAGGATGGAACAGGCTTAAGTGAATTCAGGGAATCGTTCCCTGCCAGGCTGCTTGATGTTGGAATTGCTGAGGAACATGCCGTTACCCTTGCCGGCGGGATGGCAGCAGGCGGACTGTCTCCTGTGGTAGCCATTTATTCTACATTCCTTCAGAGAGCCTATGATCAGATATTGCATGATGTCTGTATGCCGAACCTGCCTGTTGTCTTCTGTCTTGACCGTGCAGGATTGGTGGGCGAGGATGGGGCAACACATCACGGTGTATTTGACATAGCCTATCTCAGACATATGCCTAATATGACCATATGCGCACCAAAGGATGGTACTGAGCTTAAAGAAATGCTTGCCCTGGGAATAAATTCTGCTTCCCCTTTTGCTATCCGGTATCCAAGGGGTAAGGTTGTTGAAATATCGTCTTTGAGGGGAGAAAATTACGATAATAATATACATAAACACAGACAAGAATGTCTGTGCTACAGTACAAGGGTGGAAATTGGCAGGGCTGAGGTAATAAGAGAGGGAACTGATGCTTACATCTTAGCTTGTGGTAGTATGACATGGACTGCCCTTAAGGCAGCATCGACTCTTGAGAAGGAATTCAGGCTTGGTGTAATTAATGCCCGTTTCGTCAAACCCTTAGATATAGAGACTATCCTGACGGCAGCAGAAAAAACCGGTAGAATAATTACCCTTGAAGAACATGTTCTTGCCGGTGGATTTGGCAGTGCGGTTTGTGAATTGCTTACTTGTCACCAAATGAAAACAAAGATAACAACCCTCGGCTTGCCGGATGCATTTGTTGAACACGGAGAAACAAGCCTTTTGTTGAAAAAACATAGATTGGATGTAGGTGGTGTTGTGGAGAGGATTAGAGAGGTTATGGGGAAGAGTTAATCCACAGATTGCACAGATTAACACAGATTTAATAAATGAGTAGTTACTCACAGATTAGAAACTATTTTGACGATCCAAGCAACACTGATTGAAGATGCAATTTATCCAGCTTTGTCAAGGCTTCTAATACCAATGCCTTATTCTGCGGCTGGCTGGATTGAATCAGGGCTCGTTGCATCCTGATTTCCCTGGCATCTTTTGCTACATAAACATGTTCGCCGGTAAACGGATGTTTACCTGTATGATACATGCATCCTGAAATAGTCATGGGCAAAGGGATAAAATCCTGAATCTGTTCAGGACGAATGTTGTTATGTGCCAGAAAAAGAGCCATCTGACAGGTAGCCTCTAAATTTGAACCAGGATGAGCACTTATAAAATAATTTACCAGATATTGCTTTTTATTTAATTCCTTGTTTATCTTTCTGAACCTTGCAGCAAATTTTTCATATACACTAAATGACGGTTTGTTCATTAATTTAAGCACCTGGTCAGAGGTATGCTCAGGTGCTACCTTCAGCTGTCCACCAACATGGTGTTTGCAGAGTAATTTTAGGTACTTTTCCGACTCAGTTTCTACTAACAGGTCATATCTTATTCCGCTTGCTATAAACAAATGATTTACCTTTGGATTTTTCATCACCTCAGTCCACATGTTTATCGTTTGACCATAGCCTGTTTTTAATTCTTTGCACCTTGCTGGTGAAAGACACATCTTAGACTTACAAGCACCGGTCTTTGTCCAATGTTTACAACTTGCCTGATATAGATTAGCCGTTGGTCCACCAATATCTGTAATCGTTCCCTTGAATTCCTTGAGATTGGTAATGATTTCTATTTCCTTGACAATAGATTGACTGCTTCGGCTCTGGACTATTCGTCCCTGATGGGCATACAGGCTGCAAAAGCTGCACTGTCCGCAGCAGCCGCGATGAGAAGTGACTGAAAATCGGACAATCTCAAACCCGGGCACCCCCCCATCTGCATCATAAACAGGATGCCATCTTCTGGCAAAAGGGAGAAGATAGATATTATCTAATTCTTCTGTACTCAGGGGTAAGGCAGGGGGGAATTGGACAACAAACCTGTTGCCATGCGGCTGGATAACGGTTTTGCCGCAAAAAGGGTCGCATTCCTTGTACCATAACGCAAAAGCTTCATTAAATTTTCGTTTACTTGTGCGGACATCCTCAAAAGAAGGGATGATAACCGCTGCGACAGGTTCTATCTCATCCTTAAATGCTTCTATATCCTTTTTAATTATAGTTGTACCGCGGATACCTTCCAAATCCTCCCCGCATCTTAATCGTTTGGCAATGGAAACAACCTGTCTCTCGCCCATGCCATAGACAAGGATATCAGCCCTGGAATCTATCAATAAAGAGGCTCTCACCTCATCAGACCAGTGATCATAATGAGCTAATCTTCGCAGGCTTGCCTCTATCCCTCCCAGAACAATAGGGACATCAGGAAATATCTCTTTTATTCTGTTGGAATAAACAATGGATGCCCGATTGGGTCGTAAGCCTGGTTTCCCGCCAGGTGAATAATCATCTGATTTTCTCTTGTTTCGGGTAGTTGTATGATTAGCGATGATTGAATCAATGTTGCCGGCAGTAATCCCAAAAAATAGCCTTGGCTTGCCCAATTTGGAAAAATTATCAATATTTTTCCAATCAGGCTGGCTGATAATACCCACCCTGAACCCTGCATCCTCTAATACCCTGCCAATAATCGCTGTACCATAAGAAGGATGGTCAACATAGGCATCACCGGTAATAAGGATTATATCCAGTTCCTTCCATCCATAATCCTTCATATCATCTTTAGATATAGGAAGGAAATCAGGCTTTTTGTTCAGATTATAAGACATTATTTCACACTCCAGGTAGTTTTTATGTAACCGTTCAGGTGGTTTTTTATGAGATATTGCTAATTATATCATAAAATTTGCTGTATGGCAATATACAAAACGAAAAATGATTGACTTATTTTATGATTTGGTATATAATTGTTAAGGAGTCAGGAGTCAGGAGTCAGGAGTCAGGAGTTTGGATAAGATAATCATCAAGGGTATTGATTTTTATGGTTTTCATGGCGTGAGTCAAGCTGAACAGGAACTGGGTCAAAGATTTATTGTAGATGTTGAGCTGGAATTGTCGTTGAACAAGGCCGGCAAAAGCGATCAACTGACAGATACTGTCAATTATTGTGAGATATATAACCTGATAAAAGAGAATGGACAGCAAAAAAGATACGCCTTGATTGAGGCTATGGCTTCTGATATGGCTGAGTCTATCTTGAAAGGGTTTGACCTGGTGAAAAAGGTAAATATATGCATAAAGAAACCACATGCACCCATTGGTGGTGTGATTGACTATGCTGGGGTGTGGATAAGCAAGGGGAAAGATGGTGATCGGTGATCAGGGATCAAATAATCGGTGATACTGATAACCTGATCACCGATTACCAAAACTGTTACACAGGATAGCTAATGTGTTGCAAATATCTTAAGTTTTTGGTGGCGAGTAATGGCTACAGCTTACATCTCCTTTGGTTCAAATATTGATGATAGGGTAGAATATATTGAGACAGCACTATCCATTATCCGGGCAAATCCTTGTGTGCGATTACCAATACAGGTATCCTCCTATTATGAAACAGAACCCATTGGGTATACAGATCAACCTGAATTTATTAATGGTGTAGCAAAGATAGACACAACCTTTTCTTGTGAGGATCTATTGGCATTTCTCCAAAGGGTAGAATGTATGCTGGGCAGAGAAAGAACAATTCATTGGGGTCCAAGGTGTATTGATCTGGACATCTTGCTTTATGATGATGCCTGTATTTCACAGCAGGACATGCTGGTGCCTCATCCGGAGATGCATCGTCGGGCATTTGTCCTTGTTCCCTTAAACGAGATTGCACCAGAGATAAAACATCCAATTATAGGGAAAACCATCCGTGAGTTAGTAGAGGAACTGTTTGAGAAAGGAGGGGTTATAAAATGGGATGTTGCGATTCAATAATTACGACGATTACAACAACACATTTGTTACAAATGAAAAACGCTGGTCAAAAAATTACCATGCTTACTGCCTATGATTATTCTATGTCCGGTATTCTGGATACGGCAGGGGTAGATGTGCTTTTAGTAGGTGATTCATTAGGCATGGTCATGCTGGGCTACAAGGATACCATACCTGTAACCATGGATGAGATGGTTCACCATACCAAGGCTGTGGTGCGGGCATGTAATCACTCCCTGATTGTAGCTGATATGCCCTTTCTTTCTTATAAAATAGATGTTCGTGATGCTGTGCGAAATGCAGGCAGATTGATTAAAGAAGGGGGAGCTGCAGGTGTGAAGGTAGAGGGAGGGGCAGAAATAGTAGATGTTGTCGCTGCCCTGATAAAGGCTGATATCCCTGTTATGGGACATATTGGCTTGACCCCTCAAGCCGTTCATCAAATGGGTGGCTACAAGGTTCAGGGAAAGGATTCGAAAACTGCTCAAAAAATTTTCTATGATGCCCAGTGTCTGGCTGATACAGGCGTCTTTGGCTTGGTCATAGAATGCATCCCTTACAAATTGGCTGAAGAGATTACCCATACGCTACCCAATACCCCGACCATTGGCATCGGAGCAGGACCCCATTGCAATGGACAGGTTTTGGTTAGCCATGACCTATTAGGGCTTTATAATAAAAAAACACCTAAATTTGTAAGAAAATATGCTGATTTAACTGGTATTATTACTACTGCAGTGGAAAAATTCAGTAAGGATGTAAGGGAACAAAAATTCCCTGGGCTTGAGGAAAGTTATGAATGATAGCGTTTATGTGCTTTGGTATCTGGTCGTCTGGTAGAGGAGATTCAGGAAAAGCTCATGGGATCCCTTGCCTTACTTCCCCCTCTATTCATTGGAGGGGTTAGGGGAAGATTTTGCTTTATAGGTAATTATACTCAACAAGGGTATAATCTGCGATTTTAAGACATAACTACGAAAGGTCGCGCAAAGTCTACTTGGTCAGCAAGCAATGAGGAAAATTACCAACCCGTCATTGTGAGGAGCTACTGCGACGAAACAATCTCATCGCAGCGAGATTGCTTCGTCGCAGTAGCTCTTCGCAATGACGCCTGAGTCGCTCTTTGCGTAAAATCGATATTTGTGGCCTCGCTGAGTATAAACGAACACACGGGCAGACACAGAGGTCTGCCCCTACTCTATGTCTCTGTGGTGAGCTGAAAAATGGAAATTATCTCTCATGTTAAAACCATGCAGGAAAAAGCTGATTCCTTAAGAAGTGAAAAGAAAAGGATAGGTTTTGTACCAACAATGGGAGCACTTCATCAAGGGCATCTTTCCCTGATAAAGGCTGCCAAAGAGGAAAATGATGTTGTAATTGTCAGTATCTTTGTTAATCCTATTCAGTTTTCGCCTGGCGAGGATTATGAGATATATCCAAAACCCTTTGAAATGGATAAGGAATTATGCGGACAAATGGGTGTGGATATTATTTTTTATCCTGAGACAGCAGAGATGTATCCGGAACAGCTTTTAACCACTGTCCATGTTTCGGAAATTACCTCCGGGCTATGTGGTCAATTTCGACCAGGACATTTCCAGGGGGTAACAACTGTAGTTGCAAAGCTTTTTTCTGCTGTAAAACCACATGTTGCCTATTTTGGACAAAAGGATTATCAGCAGGCAATAGTTATAAAGAAGATGGTCAAGGATTTGAATTTTGACATAAGGGTAAAGATTTTACCCATTGTTCGGGAAGGAGAATCAGGGCTTGCCTTGAGCTCTCGCAATGCTTATCTTAATCCAGAGGAAAGGGAACAAGCGTGTATCCTTTTTCAGACACTTCAGGTAGCAGAAAAGATGCTGGATGATGGGGAAAGAGATGGTAATAAGCTGGCCAATTGGATGAGAGAAAATCTCAAGAATGCTCCTTTGATTTTGCTTGAATACGCAGAGGTTTGCGATCCGGAGACACTAAAGCCGCTTTCTCAGATAGGGACAGGTGCCTTGCTTGCACTGGCTGTAAGAATAGGGAAAACAAGGCTGATAGATAATATGATCTGGGATAAGTAGAATTAATAATTAACAATTATCAATTAGTAATTGTCGATAATTGATAATTACTAATTGATAATTCTACCTTGGAGCAGGACAGATGCGAGTCTTAGGCATAGATACATCGACTAAAACAGGAAGCGTTGCCCTGATTCAAGGAGAGAGCCTCTCTGGCAGAGGAAGCTCCTCCGGCAATAGGGTTGTTCTTGCTGAATATACCCATGGTGTTACCCAGGGACATGGCTCTATTCTGGACGAGGGTGGGTTTGGAACCCGCCCCTACATGCAAAGGAATGACTCTGATAGCTGGCTTCTTTCAGCTGTTGATTGTGTCCTGCATGAAGGGGACATTTGGGTAAATGAGAATAATGATAGGATAGAGATTGATGGAATTGCTGTGGTAATAGGCCCTGGAACATTTACCGGGCTGAGGATTGGGGTCTCTACGGCTAAAGGGCTTGGATATGCCCTGGGCGTGCAGATTGCTGAGGTTATAAGCTTGGATGCTCTGGCAGCAAACATCCCTTCCGGCATTGTTTGCCCTATAATGGATGCTATGAGGGGAGAGGTATATGCTGCTTTTTATGAGCATGGCAAGCGAAGAAGCAAATATATGCTTATCAAGCCGGAGGATCTGGTTCAAAAGATATTAGAAAAATCAGACAGCCGTCATCAAGTAACGTTGCTTGGAGACGGGGTAATGCTGTGGGGAGAATTCTTTGCCAAGAGGCTTCCTGAAATAGTTTCATTTGCCCCATCTCATAATTCATACATTAAAGCAATAAATGTAGCCGGTATCGGCATGGACATGTTGATAGATGGTAGAGGGAAAAAGCCGGAGGAGATTATACCGTTTTATTTGCGGGCATCAAGTGCAGAAACATCAGCCACAGAGAGCACAGAGATGGTTATCGGTAACCAGTGATCGGTAATCGGTCTTACCGATCACTTGATAACTGATAACCGTTTTGAGGGTATTCAATGCAAAAAAACAGTACGAATGATGGATCCTATAGGGGCAAGACATATCTTACCCCTACTTTTTCAACTATGACCATGGATGATGTTCCACAGGTAGCTGCTCTTGAAAAGATGTGCTTTTCGATACCATGGTCAGAAAAACTGTTTGTTAATGAAATAGAAAACAATAATTCCTATTTTTTAACAGCAACGATAATGAATAAGTTGATTGGATATGCAGGGTTCTGGCTGATAATAGATGAGGCTCACATTGTTAATTTAGCGGTTCATCCGGAATTCAGACGACAGGGAATAGGTGAGATGCTGTTAAAAAATATCCTTGATCTGGCAAAACAAAAGGGTGCTCTCAAGGCAACATTAGAGGTAAGAGAAACAAATACTCCAGCCAATCTTCTCTACGAAAGGCTTGGATTTGTGTGCGTAGCATTGCGAAAGGGATACTATGCAGATACAAAAGAACATGCTATGGTGATGTGGGTGGATCTGTAATTGCTGAATAGGGGTCAGGGGTCAGAATGCAGAACTATTGTTATTTCTATTCTGATCCCTAATCCCCGACCCCTTTATCAAAAGTGAGGTTATAATGACTATTGTCCGATTTGCTCCCAGTCCAACAGGGTATCTTCATGTTGGTGGGGCAAGAACAGCTTTATTTAACTGGCTATATGCCAGGAATACCGGTGGTAAATTTATCCTGCGCATAGAGGATACGGATGTTAAAAGATCGACACAGGCTGCCACACAAGCAATCTTAGATGGCTTGAAGTGGCTTGGACTTGATTGGGATGATGGACCGTATTTTCAAAGTGAAAGGTTGCCCATATACCGGGAGTATGCCCGGAAATTACTTGATGAAGATAAGGCTTATTATTGTACCTGTAGCGTAGATGAATTGGACGAGCAGAAAAAACAAGCGATTTCCATAGGAAGGGCAGCAGGATACGATGGAAGATGTCGAGATAAGGGTGAAAAACAAGGTGTCCTGCGGCTTAAAACACCTGAGGGAAGTACTGTCTTTTATGATCTGTTTCGAGACAGGTTTGAATTTGATAATTCTCTTATTGGCGACTTTGTCCTGATTCGCTCAGACGGTATGCCTACATATAACTTTACCTGTGCAGTGGATGATGCCTTGATGGGGATGACCCATGTTATTCGTGGGGATGACCATATTCCTAATACCCCAAAACAGTTGCTGATACTTTCTGCCCTTGGATTTAATCCACCAGGGTTTGGGCACCTGCCCTTAATACTGGGAACAGATAAATCACCGCTCAGCAAGAGACATGGAGCTGTATCTGTTATGGCTTATCAGGAACAAGGGTTTCTGCCGGAGGCAATGGTTAATTATTTAGCCCTTTTGGGCTGGTCAACAACGATGAGTCAACAGCTTTTCTCTAAAGAGGAGATGATTAAAAAGTTTTCACTTAAACGAATTGTTAAAAATCCTGCTGTTTTTGATATGGAAAAATTGCAATGGATGAATGGTGTTTATATCAAACAAGCAGATCCAAAGGAACTGGCAAGTTTATGCAGGGAATTTATCCCTGACCACTTACAGAATGGAGACATACCGCTGGAGGAAATAATCAGGCTCTATCAGGAAAGAATAAGGGTATTACCAGAGATATATTCCCTGGGCGACTTCTTTTTTTCCTCTAAGGTGCACATACCGGAGGAGATATGCCAGGAGGTTTTATCTAAGGATGGGACAGGGCAAATAAAAAAAAAAAAAAAAAAGGTGCTTGGGGCACTTGAGATATTTGATGTGGGTACCATTGAAGAAGCCTTAAGAGCAATGGCTGAAAGATTGGGGATAAAAGCCGGTGATATTATTCATCCCCTGAGGGCTGTCTTAACCGGAAAAAAGGCTTCACCAGGAATATTTGAGGTAGCTGCCCTGCTGGGACAGGAAAGGGTTGTACAACGGATAGAAGACATGCTTGTATCAAGTAATCGATAACCGAAGGAGGAAGGAGCAACTATGGATCAAGAATTGGAAATAAATCGATTTATTTATACTTCTTCGTGGGTAAGATTGGGGATGATTTTCTTTATATTCCTGATTATATTTCTTCCTCATGAAGGAATGATTAATATCTCTGGTATTTGCATGATAATTGTCCTTAGTGCGTTTTCCTGCTTTGTCTATCGGTTATTACCGGATAGCATAAAAACCCATCAAACATTCCCTTATTTAGTCTATACCCTTGATGTCTTATTTTTAGCACTGATCATAGATTTCATGGGTGGGATAGCCAGCAATTTCTATATGATCTATCTTGTTCCCCTTGTGGTGGCTGCGGTTTACTTTGATTTTGCCGGCTGGCTATATGTGATTATTCTGGTTACAACCTCATATCTGATAGGTATCCTGGCTCATATCGAAGATGTAGAAAAGATTGGGTATTATAATTTGCTTGTGATCACCATGCCCTTATTCTGGGGTGTTACTTGTTTTGTCGGCTTTCTTTCCTCCAGATTAAAAAAATATAAGAGAGAGGTAGAAATAAAATCCAACATGTTGAATCGAACAAAGGCAAAAAAGGATAAATTTTTTGATCTTTACGAAACAGCCATCAAGATGTTTGGATTAACAAATTTAGACCATCTTTTAGAATATATGGTAAAAGAAATCCTTCAGCTTATTGACATGGAAAGATGCATAGTTATGTTTCTAAATGATGATGCAAGCGAGCTGGTTGGTTATTATTCAAATAAATTATCACCTGCCAGGGTAAAAGAAGTACTGCTGAAAAAGGAAAATGAATTGTTTATTCTTCTTGTAGAGAAAAAAGAGCCGTTAATTATTACAGATACAGCAAGAGAAGAACATACAGCCAGAAGGTTTCTGGAAAAACATATGATAAAATCATTGATTATGCTGCCTTTAATTATAGAAGATAAGCTTCTGGGTGTTTTGTGGATTGATAATCAGGAAAAAATTTGGGAATATAATCATAGATGAAATGACGAAGGCTTTTGATGAGGTTGCTGATATCCTGAATATCAAAAGTTATCGACTTCTTTTATTAAATACAGCAGATGATGTTCTCTTTACCCTTTCATGGAAAGGATTTTTATCTAATGAGATAAAAATAAAGGTAGGAGAAGGTCTGGCAGGAAAGGTAGCTATTACAGGGATACCTACTTATTCTACCCCACCCCCAGACGGCGGTGGAGGAGATATTACCAATTATGAGCTATATGAAACCCCACTCTGTCTGCCCCTTAAAAAACAAAATAAGGTTGTTGGAATATTAGAGATTAGAAGTGTAAAAGAAAATACAGCTATTGACAACATAAAATACCAGGTATTAGTAACCCTGACAAACCTATTTGTTATGGGGTTAAGCAAAAAGGCAGCCCCGACAGCCCAGGAGGTCCAGCCCATAATTACCCTTGATAATGATGACTCGACAAAAAAGATTGACCTGTGAATCGGATGTAAATGCAGCTTTTCAGGATTCTTCATTTCTCCACCTTCTCCCTTTCTCCTTTTGTACACAATTTCTGTTATAATGAGAATTGTGGCACAGGTAGAATTTTATTGACAAATCAGAAGAATTATGGTATTATATACTCAACAAGGGCATAATCTGTGATTTTTAAGATATAACCACGAAAGGCACGAAAGAAACACGAAAAGTTCTATCCGATTATTAATTTTCGTGTGTTTTCGTGTGTTTCGTGGTTATTTATTTAGCATAGAGTGCTGTTCACGCACCGTATTCTTAGGTGAGTAAAATCGTTATTTGTGACCTCGCTGAGTATAATTACATCCGAATTAAAGGGGAAGATAATGAAATTACGAAAGATGATTATTCTTGGCTTAGTTCTTTTCTCTCTTGGACTGAGCAATATCAGCTTTGCTCAGGAAGGCTCCTCATATCTTCTCGGTCCTGAGGATGTAATCAGGATTGTTGTCTGGGATAATCCTGAAATAAGTGGTGAATTTAAGGTTGACCCTGCAGGCAATATCACCATGACTATACTTGGCGAGATAAGGGTTGAGGGCTTAACCACAACTGAATTAGAAAAAATATTATACGAAAAACTTGGCAAATACATTGAAGATCCAAAGATTACCATCATCATCCTTGGATATTTCAGCAAAAAGGTTTATATCTTAGGGCAGGTAATACAGCCTGGAAAATATTCGATTGGTGGTGAACATATTACTATTCGAGAGGCTGTCTTAAAAGCCGGCTTGCCGACAAAGGATGCTGACCTGAAAAGAGTAAAGGTCATTACCCCTGGAAAACCTCAGCCTGTCACCAAAATAATAAACCTTTACAAGATCCTTTATAAGGGTGAAATGGAAAAGGATGTAAGGTTAGATTCAGAGGATGTTGTTTATGTCCCTATGGCTTTAATACCCCGGATAACTGATACCCTTGGACGGATTAGTTCTCCCTTTATTCAATATCTCTCATTAGAGAACCTATTGGGTAGTGTGTTTGGAAATGGTAGCACTAAGAGTACGAAATAAGCTGATAGCTGTCAGCTATTAGCTATCAGCTATCAGCTGGAAGATGAGGTAAATAGTTTTCGAGATATGAAAGCTGATTGCTGACGGCTGAAAGCTGATAGCTTCTCTAATTCACTCTGGAGGAATAGATGCCCGAAAAATTACTTACAACCATAAGAGAAAAAAGGACACCTGAGGCAAAGAAAAAAGTTGCACCAGACAACCTTTCAGCCACATCCATTGCTTACCCTAAAGATGATTCAGGAATAGATGCTCGAATTGTAACCTATCATAGCCCCAAGACACCAATTTCTGAGCAATATAGAATCATAAGAACCAATCTTCAACGGGTAAACCCTGAACATCCTCCGCGACTTATTGCTGTATCAAGCTCCATTCATAGTGAAGGTAAAACAACCTCATCTGTTAATCTGGCTATTGCCCTGGCACAGGATTTACATAAAAATATCCTTTTAGTAGACTGTGACTTGAGAAAACCAAATATCCATAATCTGTTAGGGTTGAGAATGGATGGGGGGATGTCGGATATCCTTATGAAAGGGGTAGGATTAGATACTGTTTTCAAGAAAACCAGGGTAGAAAATCTGACTGTACTTACCTCAGGTAGAATACCGTCTAACCCGGCAGAGCTTTTGGGCTCGCATCGTATGCAAGAAGTGCTCATTGAGTTTAAAAATCGTTTTGATTATGTTATTCTGGATACACCACCGGTACTTGCTATCACTGATACAGGGATATTGGGAGCATTGGTTGATGGTGTTGTTATTGTTGTTCAAGCATGGAGAACCCAAAGGGAGGCTCTTGCCAGAACAAAATCACTCCTGGCAAATGTTCATGCTAAGACAATAGGATATATTCTTACCAATGTTGAACACTTTGTTCCGGGTTATCTCTCTAATTATGGATACCATTATGGTTATGGACAATACTCTGGATATTACGCCCACTC